>JAIROL010000019.1 GCA_031257565.1 Tannerella sp.
CGGATACAATCTGTTCGCCTGCCGTTACGACAATCTGGCAACCCATAAAAAATATCACGAAAGAAAGAATGGTAGAGGCCACATTCTCAGCCTTTTCACGACCATATACATACTTGGAGTTCGGAGGCCGGCTAATAATTGAGGATGTGAATAATATGACAATAGAAGTCACCACATCCGAAGCCGAATCCAGTCCGTCGCTTAATACGGCCATACTGCCGGAAATAATACCGATCACCACTTTCAATAAAGACAGAACAGCATTTCCTATAACGCTGATCCATGAAGTACGAAATAAGATTTTCTTTCTATCAACCATAAGGGCTTTCAAAAACAAGGATACAAATGTACGTATTTTCGGAAAACCCGCAATAATTTCGGAAAAGAGTCTCTGTCAATTTCTTTTATTTATAATAGGGCGCTTTGCGGATAATCATTTTTAAATTTTATAATTTCCATTTCCAACTCACGCCAAGCGATAAAAAAGCCGGTTCGCGCGAATCCGCATACCGGTCGTAACGGGCGAAGAAATCCACATAATCGGTACGGTTCAAGCGCCACGATACACCGCCCTGATAGCGGATACGGCTCAAATAATTGCCCGCCGGATTGTTTATATCGTTATATAAATCGCATGAAATAAAGGATTTCCATGGCTTCCCGAAAATGGAATATTCGATTTGAAATTTATTTTTTAAGATTTGCTTCGGATTGATTTTGTATTCGCCTCGACTTTCGTTGCGATGCGTAATCTGCCATCGTCCCCGCCACGAAAATGTCCATTGTCCGACAATTTCTTTATACGAAAGATTAAAATAAGAACGATGCCGCGCTTCAAACCGCCGGTTGTCGTTATACAAATACAGAAAAGCATAATAGACGCCGATTTTAAACTTCCGGTCAAATAGCGAATAATCAAGCCCTGCGTCTGTAACATTTCGCTCAAAGCCAATAGGATTGTTGAAAAAGCGGACTTCATTTTCCACGTTCAGATCGAAATAACGACTCAACTCTTTTTCTACGGACGCAGACAGCGATGCGCCGCCGTAAAGCGCCTGCGACTGTGCCGATAACGATACGGGCAGTATTAAAAGTCCTGTTATGAACGCTTTACGAAAATTTTGTAATGGTATCAATGGTATTAATCTCATCTGAATTTGATTGATAGTAGATTTTCAGATAAACCACATCGCGCAGAAAATCAATATGACCAAGTTCTATTTTATGGATGTTTAGTCCGGTACGTTTTTTCAAATCAGCCAGTAACTCGTCGTATTTTTCGGGAACGATCAAGGCAATTCGTTCATACAGCACAATTTTTGTCGCTGTCTGCCGCACGTTATGCTCCAGAATCCAGGTGATAAACAGGATTAAAATATTTGCAACCAGTACCGTAATATAATCTACATCCACCGAAAGGCCGTTTATGGCGGAAACGCCGATGATTACAAACAGGTAGGTCATTTCACGTATTTGGATACTTTCGGTACGGTATTTTATCATTCCGAAAATACAGAAAAGTCCCAGGGCGAATCCGGTACCTATGGAAAGATTTTGCAGGATAAACAGCAGCAGAAAAACTGTGACACTGAACAGAATAAATGTGAAATAATAATCTTTCCGCTTGCTTTTCGGATAATAAAAAAAGCGCGTTATCAGCCAGCAAATAAGAAGATTAGCTGTGAAGCGGATAATCAAACTTAGCAGCATGTCAGAGTCGAAAACATCTACTCCCATGAAAAAAAGACCATTTTCCGACAGTCGCTGCATATTTTCACCCGCTAATTGCGGGTCATAATCGGATTGAATCATAATTTATCGTGTCAATTTGTTAATGGCAGACCATTTGGCTTTGAACCGGTTTTGCTTGATGCCGGGATTCGTCAAAGCCGTTCCCATACAATATTTACTGAATGACCTTTGTTTGATGCGCAGGCGATTCAGTATTTCGCGAAAGTCGGAAGCCGAACGGGCGTCCTGTTTTAATTCGAGTACCGTCAGTTTCTCAAGCGATTCTGTATTTCCTGTCAGGAGATTTTGAAACGCCAGCCCCCAGTCAATAGTAATACGCTCGGTGGCGCGCTTATTGACTAATGTAATCCGGTTGAATGAATTTGACAAAACCGGACACAGTTTTTTTACGGCAAAACGCGCGTGCGCTTGCAGAAAAGGCTGTTCTTCCGCTAAGTCGTCAACCATTTCAATGTGCGTTTGAGCAACCGGAACACGGATTTTTTGCGTCCGTCCCCTGTTACTTTTGTTTTTGATTTCCAAAAAGGAAAGGTTGGAATCCATGTAAGAACGGATACGGATTTTTTGCCGGTTCAATTTCCCGTTTTGGTGCATCAGAAAAAAATCCAGGCCGGATGTATCAAGATATTGGGTCGCGTACAACGAGAATTTCTTTCCCTTGACGGTTTGTATTCTAAAATCTGTTGTCAACAGTTCCAGCAGCGAGGGAAGAAGAGTTGCCGGCGCTACAAATTTTGAATCCACCCTGTCTAATAGCCGGATATGTTCCATCTCGCTCAATGAGATGGGTTGCATCTGCTCCAAAATATTATTTATAGGAATATTCATACACTTTGGTGGAATACAGTTTTCCGTTGGGATTGTAGTTATACTGAACTTTTTTTCTTCCGTTAGGCAAATAATCATACTTCCGGATGCGATAAAGCCTGTTTTTGTCGTTATAGACATTTTCACGAATGCATTTTCCGGCGTCGTCGTATTCAAAGGTAACTCTTTCGCGCTGACCGTAAACGGCGTATTCGATTTCTTCCAGTTTGTAACCGTTTTCGTCCCAAACGGTTACATGGTCAAGCCATTGACGCTTACCATGGGCGTCGGCGTTCATTTCTTTGACTACCAGATTCTTTTTCTGTTCTCGTTTTTCTTCGGGAGTTAAATACGGCGTTTGGGCTTGCGGTGCGGACGGAGGCGTTTCCGTCCGGCGGTCCTGCGCAATCAGATGAAGCGCACCGATTCCGACGAGAATAAATATTGTACTGAATATTAACGCTTTCTTCATTTATTAAAATGATTAATTGTTGATAACGATATGAAATTCCAGTTGCGGCTCATCGTCCAAAGGATAAATTTTGTACGCTTCGAGAACATTCACCGTCCGGAGAAGAGGAAAGAGGATGTTTTTGTATTTATCGCCCCGTATTTCAGTGTGTACAAAAACTTCGTACTGCCTGTCGGTTTGCAGTTCCTTGAAAATAAACACACCTTCATCGCCGGTTCTGACGTCGTCGAAAGCAGTCGGTTCGCCCGGATTTTTGATATAGACGCGCATATCTACCGCCGGAAATTCGGACTGGCCGCCTATTGTAACTAAATCTCCTTTATTATAGTATGTTACATATACTTTCCCCTGAATCATAGCCGTATTATAAATGTCGCCGGAATGAATATACACATCGGGCGCCCGCGACGTTCCTTTGCCCACATTTACCGATTGAACAACAGCCGTCTTCTCGCCAAACTTAGATTCCGACAGCGCATACACCGTATAATTTCCTTCGCGCAGGTAATCGAAACGGTAATAACCATCCTGTCCGGCGTCGGTATCGTCTCCCACCGAAGTTTCATCTCCGAAACTGATATATACTTTTTTTCCTGCCGCCGGAAACGTGTCGGCGCGGAACGAATAGTTATCGTCCTGATGCGCCACATTATAAACATATCCTTCGATGGAAGAGGAACCGCCCAAACCTTCGTCCTGGTTACAGGCAGCAAAAATGCCTGTGAAAAACAATATCAGAGTATATGAAAACGGCGTCCTCATGAATATATACCCTTTATTTGCCATTGATTTTGTCATCTTACTTATAAATTAAACCCTTTTGATGAACCTCCGCTGTATGTCCCGCCGGTATTATATCCGTTTACGGTTACTCCTCCGCTAATACTGCCGCCGGTGAGGAGCGTGTAGCTTCCGCTGACAAGACGGGGGTCGGAAAAAACGACAACAACGGTCGAACCCGCAGTTGCGCCCGCTATTACGGGAACGGTAAACAGAAGCAGGTATTCTCCCGCCTGGTTCCTGATTCCTATCGAACTGCCGGTTGCAGCCTGCAGGCCGCAACTCCGCTGTGTTCCCGAAAAACCCGACATGGTATTGCCGCTTGTGCCGACAATGATTCCGCCGTTCACCTGCACGTTCCGTTCGGAGTCGAACGCCTCGCCGTCGCCCCTGACGCCGTTGGCTATCGTCAGTCCGCCGTTGACCGTCAGCGAAGCGTTGCTGTCAATCGCGTCATTGCCCGATGCGGCGCAAAAAATGTTCCCGTTGTTGATTACGATACCTGCAGCATTGATGCAATCGTCATACGTGTGAATATTGATATTCCCTCCATTGACGGTCAGCGTACCCTTGCTTTCAAGTCCTTCGCCGCCGTCGGTTTTTTGCGTGCAGTTAATGACGATTGTCCCGCTGTTGACGGTCATATTGCCGTCGCACTTGACAGCTTTCGGATTGGCATAGTCCGAACCGTTATCCCCGAAACCGCCGCCAGGTCCGCCGGGACGACTGCCGCCGCCAGAGCTGCCGCTAACGAAAAACCGTTCGCCCGAAGTGAAAGCATTCAGCACGAGGGCAGAATTATTGGCGCCCGCCACGCCGACGGTTATCGTCCCGTCGGCATTGACGCCTTTGCCGCCGGTACCGGAGCTGCTGCAAGTGATGTTTCCGGCAAGCAACGAAATATTCCGGTTGCTTTTCAGACAGGCTGCCGTATATGAATCGGTAACGCCGCTTTCGGCGGTATAGGATTTACCATCCCCGGCGGTCGTGATATTGAGCGTGCCGCCTCGGATTTCAATATCGCCGTCGGCAGATATTCCCCGTCCCCCGTCGGAAGTTTTTTGACTTTCGACGCGAATGTTACCTCCGGTAACGGTTATTTTGGCGTCGCTTTTTATGGCGGTGCAGTACGAGGGGTCGTAACCGCTTCCAACCGCCTGAAGCGTCGTAATCCCCGATGCGACAATGGCGATGTCGCCGCCGTTGATGGCTATGTCCGACTTGCTGCCGAGACCTTTCGACTGTGCGCCCGAAATGCTCATGTCGATTGCGCCGCCGTTGACGGTTATTCCGGCGTCGGCTTTAATACCTTTCACATCGTCGGCAACGGAAGTAATCCGGATATTTCCGCCGTCTATGGTAGCCGTACCGCTACCCGCGTCAATACCGTCGCCCGAAGCGGTAATATTCAGCGAGCCGCCCGAAATCTCAAAGCCGGCTTCGGCATGAAAACCGTCGGAAACTGCCGCCGTAACCGTGATGTCGCCGCCGCGTACCGTGATATTTTTCTTACTGCTTGCAATGGCGTGTTTCGCCGCGCTGCTGATGCCCAGTTTGCCGTATCCCTCAAATTCGAGCGAACCGCTCTTACTGATAAGGGCTGCATTTTCTTCGTTGGCGGCATTGTCGGACAGGATATTGTTTCCTTTCAGTTCGACAATCGTTACGCCTTCATTTTTTGTCACCTGAACGGGAGGAAGTTTCGATGCGGAAGCAATAGCTGTACTGTTCAGAATCAGACGAAGCGTATTGGGAAGGTCTGCATTGTTTTGAATTTTCAGCGAGCCGTTGGATGTCGAACCCGAAACTTCAAACGAAACAGTTCCCGCAGCTGAGGAAGAAACGGTTACGTCCGCACCGCTTTTTGTTGCCGTGACGCTTCCGTCGGAAGGGAGATTGGATACGGTTGCATCATTATCCGAATAAACGATGTTTACAGCGTTTGCGTTTATCGTAACGACTTGCAAAGTCAGGTTCTGTTCCGTAAGGTCGGTATTGTTTACCGTAATATCTGCAAGTATCCCGGTTTCGTATCCTTCAAGCGTAAAAATAATGTTGTATGTGCCGGAAGGAATACCGTCAATGGAATAAGCGCCGGAAGCGTCAGTTGACGCCGCCTGTCCGATATTGGCGTTGTCTCCCGCTTTCTTTACCTGTACCGTAACTCCCTCGGCGACGTCTCCTTCCGGAAAAAAAACGCTTCCTCCAATACGGTATGTGGGAACGGTGATTTTTTGAAGTACGATTTCATCGACTGTTACGTCGGTATTTATGACTTTTACTCCGTCAATGGTTGCGGTTTCATAACCGTTAAACGTTACAACGATTTTGTAAGTTCCCGAACCAATTCCTGTTATAATATATTCGCCTGCTGCATTTGTCGATGATTGTCCTTCCTCGCCATCGTCTGCGGCTCTGACGAGCATGACCGACGCGCCCGACGCTATGCCTCCGTCAGATTTCGTTACAGCGCCGGCGATATTGAATATCTGCGGCGCATTTTCCGGAGCTTCTTCCGACTTGCAGGAATACGGCACGACCCCGACAACTATGGCGGTAAAAAGAGAGACGCCGCCTTTTATTAAATCTCGCATCTTCATTTCAACTATCAATTTTTGAATTGTGGATCAAATGTATGGATGTGAAAGGATATACGAAAAAAAAATGGGTGAACGACGGAAATAAATCCGTATATAACATCTGCAAACGTCTTCTTCGACGAATACTGAAAGACGAGTATCATTTTATTTTTGCCGTTTATCTAAAGAACGTTTCTCTTATCGCATTTCCGTTCTTTCTTTGATAAGAAAAAATATGACGTGTTTCACACTGTGTCTGTCTGTTTTCGGACAAGCAGGCGCTTATGCACAGCCTCCGCAGGGAGGAAGGCCGGAAAGACGGCTCCCATAAAAAACCTTTACCTGTTGGCTTTAAGGATGTTCATCCTTTTAAAAAAATCTTTCTGAAAAGTTCGGCCGACAGGCGCTTTAATCCTGTCCGTTACAACGGTTTCGTGACTGTACGATTTAATCCTGGCAACGGGGATGATAAACGATTTGTGCACGCGGACAAATCCGGATTCGGGTAACAGTCTCAGCATATTTTTTAGGGTCGTTACCGGCATGTAGGTTTTGCTTGCGGTAACGACCTTGACATAATTGTCGAAAGCTTCGATATACAAAATATCGTTTAAGGGCAGCCTAATATTCTGATAATTACAGTGGAACGTCAGTACTTCTTCGGGGGAGGACGGTTCGGAAACAGGTTTTTTCAAAGATTGCCGGAGCCGTTCTTCCGCTTTCTCACAGGCTGTCAGGAAACGGTCGAAACCAAACGGTTTCAGCAGATAATCCACCACGTTCAGTTCAAATCCCTCGACGGCGTATTCCCGATAAGCGGTCGTGAAAATAATCAGCGCATCCTCTTTCAGCGCTCCGGCCAGGTCGACGCCGGAAATGTCGGGCATGCGAATATCCAGGAAAAGCAGGTCCGGCTGCAGGGAACGGATATAGGACAGACCTTCGAGCGGATCGACATAAGCGCCCAGCAATCTGAGGGACGGCGTCCGGTCGCAGTACTGTTCGATGATTTTCAACGCCAGCGGCTCGTCGTCAATGGCAATACACTTCATACGATACGGATTTGAAGTTTCACATGAAACACCAGTCTGTCTTCGCCGATTTTCAGGGAATAACGGTCGGGGTAAGCCAGTTCCAGACGTTTTTTGATGTTTTCCAGTCCCACGCCCGACGAGCGGACGTAGTTTTTCACAGCCGGCATGACGGAATTGTCGCAGGCGAAAGTCAACATTCCGCTATCCATTTTTATGCCGATATGGATAAAACAGTTGCTGTGCGCGCTTATCCCGTACTTGAATGCGTTCTCCACGAAAGGAATAAACGTGAGCGGCATAATCGAATATTCGCCAAAGTTTCCGTCTTTGACAAACTGCAGTTCGAACTTTTCCGAAGTGCGCAGGCGCTGGAGATTCAGGTATTCTTCCAGCATGTTGATTTCCTTTTCCATCGGAATCAGGTTGGAATCGCTTTCGGTGATTACAAAGCGCAGGAAGTCGGCGAGCGACAGGACGGTTTTCGGCGCCTTGTCGTCCTTGCTCAAGGTCATGTAGTAGATGCTGTTCAGACAGTTGAACAGGAAATGAGGATGAATCTGCGTTTTCAGGAACGACAGCTCGGCCTGTATCTTCGACTTTTCCATTTCCAGCAGTTGCTGCTGTTCACGGTACCACTGCGTGAGTACTTTCAGTCCGGCGCTGATGATGAAAACAAAGAGGAACTGAACAGTCGGGTTGTTCAACCTCATACTGTACAGTTGCCGGCGACTTATCTTTCCGTGCAGCAGGGAATCGCCGTGTGGCGGGAACCTATCGAACGGCCTGTGGGAAAAGGGCATGCCGTCGGGAGGGCGTCCGAAATCATGAAACTGATGGACTAACGAGGGCAAAGCAAAGCAAATCAGGAAAAAACAGAACAGCGTAACCCCCATATACGCCATAACCTTTTTCCTCGACAGCAAGCTGGGAATAAGCAGGTTCATATTCAGATAAAAGTACCCGACAAGCAACGTCATGTTGCCGACAACAGGCAACAGGTTTCGCTGCATCAATTCGTTATCGGGAAGCGTCAGCCTGAAAAAAACAGCCCAGCCGGCGAGATGCGCAAGCGCCTGTAACGCTTTTTTATGTTTCCGCAAGCTCATTTCTGTACGTGAATTATACGGTTAATAACGTAATTGCGGTATAACGGCCTCCGGCAAAGGTGAAATCCCGCTTTGCCTCCTTAAAGTCTATCCTGCCTTCCGTTTTGCGAAGCCGTTTTATGCCCCTTATCGTCATGCCCGAATGGTTTACTTTTGAACTGCAAAGGTAGGTTTTTATTACGTAGACTGCAAAAAAACAAACAAATAGCAGCGATTCGGCAATTAAAAAAGAATCCATAAATTATTCGCACCTGTCCATAAAAAGATAAAGCAATCCTGTTCATGTGTTATCACACGAATGGGGATTTATCTTTTTTAACATGTTTATTTTT
>JAIROL010000030.1 GCA_031257565.1 Tannerella sp.
ATCAAAAAGATCAAGATTCAAAAAATTCAAGCTATGCGTAAAAGATTCGAGCCTCAATTATAGTTGGGTCAACTGTTAATAGAAGATATCCAACCCCTTGGCAGTCGAGACGGGATGGCGAGTATGGTAATAGCTTTACGCGAGCTATACTGCAACAAGGTTTACCGGGACAGGGTATTGGATATATTGGAATCCAGGCCGGTCAAGGGCAAGTCGAAAACGGGTCGTCCGGGTATGGAGTTGTGGACGTTATTTGTTCTGGCTCAAATCCGCTTATCCAAAGGGTTGAGCTATGACGGGTTGCACACTCAGGCCAACTATAACAAGCTGGTCAGGCAGGTGATGGGCGTGGAGCGTCTATCCGGGTTCGGAGAGGTCACATTCCCTTACCAAACGATCGTAGACAATGTAAACTTACCGGATGATGCGACGATGAAGCAAATCAACGATGTGACAGTATCCTTTGGTCATGGCGAAGTGTTCAAAAAAAAAGAAACGGAAGCCTTGTCCTTAAAGACGGATAGCTTCGTGTTTGAGAGCAACGTTCATTTTCCCACCGATTAACCCCTCACATGAAGATCGGCTCCCGGAGTTTTGACAAAGGCTACCGGCATCCGTATAACATGGCGTTGCTTGAGATGGTTGTACCGGATGTGATCATGCCAAAAAAGGGAAAATGCAACCGGGAAGAAAGCGCTCTGGAGCATGAAAAAGGCTTCCAAAAATTGCGACATAAGCACAGCGCGGTAGAATCCAATATTCACTCGCTGGAAACAAGAGGATTATTTAGGCATGTTATACCCGGCGTTATTACGGCTATTAACAAAACTATCAAAAAAAATCTCCAGCCAGTCGGGTAGGTCGGGGGCATTGCTGCCCCTTTCCCCCCTAAGAACCGTACATGAGAGTTTCCCCTCATACGGCTCAAGCAACTCAATGCTTTTATTTCTACATAAAAGCCGGCTCATAATCCTCTGATTTTAACAGGTAATAAC
Organism: Tannerella sp.; assembly: GCA_031257565.1. GTDB lineage: Bacteria > Bacteroidota > Bacteroidia > Bacteroidales > Tannerellaceae > Tannerella. The sequence continues at coordinate 996 of JAIROL010000030.1, forward strand.
TTCTGCGACAACTATCATGGAGCAGAAAATTCTCCATTTTGTTGTTCATAAGCCGCTTGACAACACTCCAAGCGTGTTCTTTGTCAATAGGTTCTCCGCAGTATGGACAGCAGCGTTGTTGTCTTTTCCATATATACAGCAATGATTTACGCCCGTTTAACGATTGGAGCATTTTATAGGTTTCTCTTTTATCAAAATATGCATTCCATTCAGAGTCGAAAGGGTTGGCTTCTCCTTTGATTTTTATGAACCGCGTAATTTTAGTATCATACAATCGTTTCAGTACGATTTTACTTTCGGGCTTCTTCCTGTTCGGAGTAACTGCGAAAGTCCATTTACGGTTATTAATCGTATGGAAATATTTGTTGGCAACCCATCTCTTGCCTTTCTTCGGGTGTCGTCTTAATGCCCATTGCCACAATTTATCGAAAATCAGTTTATCGGCTTTTCTGAACGTTTTGGATGATACACAATAACGGTAATAGTTCGTCCATCCGGTTATGACAGGGTTTAACAATCTTATCAAAGATTCCTGTTTTACTCCTTTGTGAGCCTCCACAGTTTCTCTGATTTTAGTCATAAACCTTTTCAAACTGCCTTTGGCCGGTTTTATCAGAAGTTTTCCGTTATACTTGCGAATGTTATACCCGAGGAAATCAAATCCTTTATTGATGTGGGTAATCTTCGTTTTTTCTTCTGACAGGGTAAGCCCCCTTGCTTGAAGAAACTCACGAACAACAGGTAATACCTCATTTTCTAACAGTTCCCTGGATATGCCTGTGATAATAAAATCGTCAGCATATCGGATAAGGTTTACCTTATAGCAAGTGTAACCACCTCTGCGATGCGTCTTAAACCGTTTCTTCAGTATCGCCTCCAATCCGTCAAGGGTCATATTAGCGAGGGTTGGCGAGATGATGCCCCCTTGCGGTGTTCCTTCTACCGTTGGAAACAGTTCGGAGTTGTAAACGAAACCACAGTTCAGCCATTTTTGTAACATTACTCTGTCCATAGGGATATTGTTAAGTAACCATTCATGGCTGATATGGTCAAAGCAGCCTTTTATATCTCCTTCAAGTACCCATTCCGGGGAAGCGTCTTTGGCGAGCATACAGAAACATTGCTCTCTTGCGTCAAACGTACTTCTCTCTTTTCTGAATCCATAGGAGTTATTATCGGCTGTCGTTTCAGCTACCGGCTCCAAAGCCATTAGATATAGAGCTTGCATAGCTCTGTCTTTCATGGTCGGAATACCCAACGGTCGTTGTTTACCGTTCTTTTTGCTGATATAGACCCGTCTTAACGGTTGAGGGTTGTACCCCCTGCGTTTCAGTTCGCTGATAGCCTGAAACTTTGCATTTGGTGTTTTCCACAATACATGGTCTACACCTGCTGTCTTTTTACCTTGATTAGAGGTCACCCGCTTTACCGCCAATGCTTTGGCGTAAAACGAATGCGTGAGCATCCACTGTAAGGCTTTTACCTTACCGTATTTGCCCGCTTTTTGAGCCTTTACAATACGTGCCTGTAGCTTCTTAACCACAATTTCGCACCGGAGCCAGTCTATGCTGTTCCATGTGTCCCATTTCCGGTCAGTTGATGCACACGATGTTTTAATGTCGTTCATTTGCTTTTCCACTTTAAAAAGTTCTAAAAGTTTCTTGTAAAGAGTCACCACGCAGAAGTCTGCCCGCTTTCGCGTGGGGTTACATTTAAACCCCTATCCACCCCATTACGGGACGGCATTCGCTTTTTCTGCATTCCTGTGCCTGCACCCCGTTCGGCTTTCCTTGCGGTCGGCTTACCTGCTTTCACAGGAGAGATACAGGTTTTCCATGTTCCGTGTAAAGTGACAAAGTGAATGGGTTAGAATCTGTCATTCCGCCGGCAGCAGTATGGTTCGTGTAACCTCAGACTGGACAAGGTTATCCTCGCTGCACCCGTTTCCGGGCTTGAGCCTGTCATTATCTTTGGCTCATTCAAACTAACGACGTTTAGCAACAGTTCACTTATGTTATTCATACCATTCAAGCCAAGCTCCCGCGCCGTCTGATACTGACGACGATTGTTTTCCCCTCGCGGTTCAAACTCCCCCTTTTCGGGCGGGCTACCTTGTCTGGGCAGCTTAATACATTAAGGTGCATCCACCCATAGGCTACTGCTGACGAAACAGCAGGTTTAATCTTTGTTTTATGTCATACTCGATGACTTAAATTATTTGTTAAACAATCACTTACACGACATCATGTCGCACACAGTCCTGTTCATGGTGCATCCTCCGGGACTTTTATTGAAAAAGACAGGATCAACGGATTATCGTCAACATTTGTATTTTGCAAATACTTTTTCAACTTGCATTCCGGCATTCCGGCTAACGTCTTGTTGTCGTCCAATACTTTATTAAGCCTGTAAGAATTGGGAGACGAATAAAAAATATCTCCTTTCGCACAATGTACGTTTTTAAGGAAAAGATTACTGATGTTTTTGTCTTTGGAGAGTCTATTCGAATCAAAGACAATACTCTTCCCTGTCTGCTTGTCATAAAACAGGTGAACATCCTCGATCCCTTCAAATATGGTATACAGATAATGATCGGCATCAATTACATCGCCCCAAGACACAATATAGCCGCTATTCAATTTCTCCTTAAAATCATTCCGCTCCCCAAAGATCAACGTCATCTTCTTTTTCTCCTTTTCGGAAAGCATCCTGTAATCGGATTTGTTGTAAAACCTGTAATACGGATACACTTCTTTATCCTTAACGCAATATATAATGTCGCTCAGTACCGGATGATAAAAAATCGCTCCGTCGGCATGGCAGTCGACAGACCGAATAGAAAGTCTTGTTATCATTTGTGTTTCCATAGGAATCCGCGCCGAGACAAAACGGCAATTACTGTCGAGGAAGTGAACACAATTTTTCCGCATTTCCGGTTCATCGTATCTTTCATTGTCGCTGGAGAAGAAATTTATAAATCCGTCAGCGCCATCAGATGCTATATGCTCTCGATTAAAACCTATCGGAATAACCCGTTCTTGCTTGCCTTCCTCATTGTATACAAATAATCTCCTCGAAAAATTGTCGCTAATCAATATCTTATTGTGGACAGGATCTGTTTCAAAACCGGTTATGCGGATATATTCTTTTGGCCCTTGTCCTGTATCCGATATCTTATTGATAAATTTTCCTTCTTCCGTAAATATAAAAACGCTTTGGGCTTTTACGTTTAATATAAAAAGACGACCATTCATAATCTTCAATCTTAGAACCTGGTCAATTAGCGCATCGTCGGTCGTTTCTAACCGTATAGTGTCATAATCAGCTATGAAACTCATAAAGTCGTCCGATGGATTTACTATTTCAACCGTTGTTCCGCTAAAATCCTGATAGGACTTATTATCGGCACAAGACAACAAGATGACGGTTATTATAGAAAAAAATACTTTCCTGTT
>JAIROL010000036.1 GCA_031257565.1 Tannerella sp.
ATAAACACATTCATCGTCAGAAACGCCAACACTAATGATTTCCGGAAGAATCGAAAGAATATTTTCTAACGATTTTTTAAAATCATCTCTAATTTTATATGAGGAAACATTTGAAAACATCAGTTCCTGCGAAATGCCCTGCGCATATCTGATTTCAACAAGTGTATCTTTCAGATTGTCAGGATTTAATTTTTTTGGCAATGACATAATATATATTTTTATCCGAGTGCAAAGGTATAAAATTATTTCAATTCCAATATGCGTTCATTCCTTTTTATTTGAGTAAACTGTGTATGGACAGCACGGCAGTGGAAACCAACATTCATTACCCGACCAACACAACAATGCGCTTGTATGGGACCGTATCCGTGAAAAACGATGACTTTACGGACAGACACTATTTACAGTTTAACTTTTTTTCTCCCTGAATCGCTGTAAATGACCGCAAATATCAGGTAAATTAAAAAAAAACAGTTACATTTGCATTTTGAAATTGTTTAATGGATACGACGATGAAGAATTATATAAACAATCATTATAAATTCTGCGCTTTGCTTTTTGCCTTTATATTACATTTCATTACCAACGTAAATGCGCAATCCCCAAAAACATACGGACTTCCCCCGGAAGTTATGGCATGGACAATTTCTACGATGGAACCATGGCCTCCGCACAGATATAAATCCCTTAAAGAGGCGATGATCGACAACAAAGTGTTTATTCCATTAGTATTTAGCGGAGGTATGTTTCCTGAATTTGATTATAAATACAGTCGCGATTCCTTAAAAATAACAGATACCCCCCCCATTCCTTCAGCCTTCGAATATAAAAGCAAACGCATCAGGCCGATGTTCAGGTATTATACGCTTGAAAAAATGCTGAGCGATCTGGTCTATAAAAACGTAATGCTTAAAGATCCGGGAAAATTTAAATACTCGTTAAGACAATTGCCTGAAACGGTCATCAAACCGGAAAGCATAGACAAATCCACCGACTATGTCGTAATAAATGTAAAAGCGCCGACTACGATTCCTCCCGAAAAAGTCGATCCCGTCATTAAATTCATTCCCGATAGAAAATACTGGACTTCATCATTTTCTGCCGATATAAAATTTTCGCAGAACAAAACATCCGCCAACTGGTATAAAGGTGAAATCAATAATATGAATATTTATACCAACACGAATACTTCATACAACTACCGGAGAGACAAAATCTCGCTGACAAATACGCTGTCCACAACTTTCACAATCAACAATGCTCCGAATGATACCCTGCGAGACTACACTATCGGCAGTGACGAACTGCGTTTCCGAAGCAATTTCGGGCTGACTGCGATAAGAAACTGGAACTATTCCTCTTCTGCGGAATTTATCACATCCATGGGCAATAAATATGTCGCAAATTCAAAAGTTAAAAATTCCGCATTCCTTTCGCCATACACGATCAATGCCGGTATAGGTATGACTTATGCGGTAAAACCCAAATTCAAGAAGAAAGACCGTTCCATGAACTTATCTTTATCCCTTGAACCATTCTCATTTAAATATATGTACGCCCGAAACAAAAAAATCAATCTTTCGCCCTATTTTGAAAAGGATGAAAACGGCAATTATAAACATGTACTGAGAACATTCGGTTCGACAATAACAATGACAAATACGATCCAGTTCATAAAAAATATAAGCTTGTATTCACGTTTGTATTATTTTACAAATTACGAACGCGTTATCGGCGAATTTGAAAACAAACTGGATTTAGCGCTGAACAAATATTTCTCCACAACATTCTATTTATATCTGCGATATGACGATGGCGTAGTAAAAAAAGAAGGATCGGATACCTATCTGCAAGTTAACGAAATGTTTTCGTTCGGCTTCAGCTATAGATGGTAATTTTTGCTTGGAAATTATAATCTTTAACAAAAAATATCACTTGTATATATTGCCCATATACTTTTAATTATTACTTTTGCGCCGATTTGCAAAGTAGAGGTTGCAATTTTAAAATTATGACTAAAGATTATATTCGACATCAGGGAAAAATTGAAAGGATTGAAAAACACAAAGTGTACGTCAGAATAGAACAAAAGGCGTCATGTAGTGATTGTCATGCAAAATCCGTATGCTTTGCTTCAGACAAAAAAGATAAAATCATCGAGGTGAATGACCGCTCCGGCCGTTATTCTCCTCGGGAGGACGTTATCATTTCCGTCCGGTCGTCTATGGGACTTTTTGCCGTCGTTATCGCCTTTACGATTCCGCTTATCCTGGTCATTCTTTCAGTGATTGCCGGCACGAGCGCCAGTGGAGACGAGGGTATAGGGGGATTGGCCGGACTCTCGGTTCTCGTTCCTTATTACTTCATTTTATACCTCTTTCGGGGTATATTAAAGAAAAAATTTATATTTACGCTATCAAAAAGTCCGGAGCGAACCCATAATGTAACTAATTATTCATAATGTATATAGCAATCAGTCTATTAGGTATCACAGGAGCCATTGCGGCTTTCATTCTGTTCTTTTTATCAAAGAAATTTGAAGTAAAGGAAGATCCTCGCATGGCCCTGGTTCTTGAAGCCTTACCGGGCGTCAACTGTGGAGGATGCGGATATCCGGGGTGCGGAGGGTTCGCCGCGGCATGCGTAAAAGCGGCGTCTCTCGAAGGTTTAGCCTGTCCGGTCGGCGGAGCGGAGGTCATGAAAAGCGTCGCAACGATAATGGGTCGGGACGCCGGAGAAACAATCCCTCAGGTAGCGGTCGTACGCTGTAACGGAACGTGCGACGTCCGCCCGCGCACAAACATATACGACGGAGCTCCAAGCTGCGCCATTGCATCATCGCTGTACGGCGGCGATACAGGATGTTCGTTCGGGTGCCTCGGATTAGGCGACTGCGTGGACGCTTGCGCTTTCGACGCGATACATATCAATCTTACGACAGGCCTTGCCGAAGTAACGGAAGAAAAATGCGTAGCCTGCAAAGCATGCGTTAAAGCATGCCCGAAAAACATCATCGAAATGCGCAAAAAAGGTCCGAAATCACGTCGTATATTCGTATCATGCATGAATAAGGACAAAGGCGGAGCGGCGCGAAAAGCCTGTCAAAATGCTTGCATCGGTTGCGGTAAATGCGCAAAAGAGTGCGCTTTCGAAGCGATTACAATAACAAGCAATCTGGCATTTATCGATGATACCAAATGTCGTCTATGCCGTAAATGCGCGGCTGTATGCCCGACAGGAGCTATACATGAACTAAACTTTCCACCGCGCAAAACGGCAGAAGAAAAAAAAGCTGCCGGAGACATTGCCGTGACAAAAACAACGGCAGAGAACCCGGCAAAGAACCCGGCAGAGAATCCGGCAGAGAACCCGACAGAGAATCCGGCAGAGAACCCGGCAGAGAACCCGACAGAGAATCCGGCAAAGAACCCGGCAAAGAACCCGGCAGAGAACCCGGCAGAGAACCCGACAGAGAATCCGGCAGAGAACCCGGCAGAGAACCCGACAGAGAATCCGACAAAGAACCCGGCAGAGAACCCGGCAAAAGAGCCTGTTGCGGTAAAAGCCGTAATTGAGACGCCGATTACCCAACCGGCAGAGAACGTCCCAAAGCAAAAGCCCGAAGCCCTATAACAAAATAAAAAATACTTACTACTAACTACTAACTACTAACTACTAACTACTAACTAAAAAATGCGCACCTTTCGAATTGGAGGTATACATCCGCCGGCAAACAAATTATCGGCAGGTCAACCGATACAAACAATAACGCCGCCCGAAACGGTTGTCATACCATTAGGCCAGCATATAGGCGCCCCGGCGGCGGCAGTAGCGGCAAAAGGCGACAAAGTAAAAGTCGGCACGCTGATCGGAAAAGCCGAAGGGTTCGTTTCGGCAAACGTTCATTCGTCGGTATCCGGAACCGTGACCAAAGTGGATCGTATGATCGATGGGTCCGGCATTTCACGTCCTGCCGTGTACATCCATACGGAAGATGACGAGTGGGAACCGGATATCGATCGTAGCGAAGTATTGATCAAAGACTGTAAACTGTCTTCTGCAGAAATCACAAGTAAAATAGAAGCGGCAGGTATCGTCGGCATGGGAGGAGCTACATTCCCCACCAAGATCAAGCTATCGCCTCCCCCGGGAAATACGGCCGAAGTCCTCATCGTTAATGCCGTGGAATGCGAACCTTACCTGACTGCAGACCATTCGTTAATGGTCGAGAAAAGCGAACAGATCATGATCGGAACGACAATCCTCATGAAAGCCATAAACGTCGGTCGCGCGGTAATAGGGATCGAATGCAATAAACCGGACGCAATAAAACGGATGACAAAACTTTCGGCCGATTATAAAGGCGTCGAAATAATGCCCCTCAAAATGCAATATCCGCAGGGAGGAGAAAAACAACTTATCGACGCCGTCATACGCCGTCAGGTAAAAAGCGGAGCGCTTCCCATATCCGTAGGAGCCGTCGTTCAGAACGTCGGAACCGTTTATGCCGTTTATGAGGCTGTGCAGAAAAACAAACCGCTCATTGAACGCGTCATAACGGTAACAGGAAAAAAGGTCGTTAAACCATCTAATTTCCTGGCTCGTATCGGTACGCCCGTAAGCGTCCTCATAGAGGCGGCCGGAGGATTACCGGAGAACGTCGGAAAAATAATCGGCGGAGGCCCTATGATGGGAAAAGCCATGATAAACGCCGATGCGCCTGTAATGAAAGGCAGTTCCGGTATTCTGCTGATGACAAAAGAAGAATCCGTTCGCCGTCCGGCGCACGACTGCATACGATGCGCCAAATGTGTCGGCGCTTGCCCGATGGGACTCGAACCAAGCCTGCTGATGAATCTTACGGAATATAAAGTATGGGAAGAGGCCGAAAAAAACTATATAACAGACTGTATCGAGTGCGGTTCGTGCAGCTATACATGTCCGGCCAATCGTCCTCTGCTGGATTACATACGCATGGGCAAGAGTACGGTTATGGGGATCGTCAGAGCGAGAAAACAATAACCGGACGAAATCATGACTAATTATTCATACAAAATATTACATCGGATGGAAAAAATAATTATATCCCCTTCGCCTCATATCCACAGCGGCGACTCCATAAGCGGAAACATGTACGGAGTACTGATCGCGCTCATTCCGGCGTTTCTGGTATCGCTCTACTGTTTTGGACTGGGAGCGTTGATTGTAACATTTGTATCGGTTGCATCCTGCGTCCTTTTCGAATATCTTATTCAGAAGTTTTTACTCAAAAAAGAGCCGACAGTATATGACGGGTCTGCGATACTGACAGGCGTACTTCTGGCGTTTAACCTGCCTTCAAATCTGCCTGTCTGGATCATTATATTAGGAGCGCTCGCCGCAATAGGAATCGGAAAAATGTCTTTCGGCGGACTCGGAAATAACATCTTTAACCCGGCGCTTGTCGGCCGCGTATTCCTGCTGATCTCTTTCCCCGCACAAATGACAACATGGCCGGTGGCCGGACACTTTCCAATGACATACCTCGACGCGCAGACCGGAGCGACTACGTTATCGCTGATCCATTTCAGTAACGACTATGCGACGCTGAAAGATTCGGCTATCGGACTGACAAGCGGAAGTCTCGGAGAAGTCAGTGAAATAGCCCTGCTTTCAGGTCTGGCATTCATGCTTTTCCGAAAAATAATCACATGGCATATACCGGCGTCCATACTCGGAACAGTGGCCGTTTTCACCGGTTTACTTTTTGCCGGCACAATGCTTCACGCCTACTATACGTCAGGAATTTCCGACATACAAACGCTTATGGACGCGGCCAAAGCGTATAACCCGTCGATACATCTTACATCGGGAGGATTGATGCTCGGAGCCGTATTTATGGCAACCGACTATGCGACGTCGCCCATGAGCAGGAAAGGGATGGTCGTTTATGGTATCGGAATAGGGATCATTACAGTGGTCATACGCGCCTTCGGAGCCTATCCCGAAGGCATGTCTTTCGCCATTCTGATCATGAATGCCTTTACGCCGCTGATTAATACATATATAAAACCAAAACATTTCGGAGGAAACAGAAGATGGAAAAAGTGAAATCAACATTACCGAATATATTGTTGTCGCTGACGATGATCTGCCTCGTAGCAGGAGTCGCCCTGTCGGCGGCTAACAAATACACCGAAAGGGCTATTGCGGCCTCAAAAGCCGCCGAACTTCAGAATGCCATCAGCCATGTAACTCCGGAATTTGATAACAATCCCACGGAAGAACAATACAAAGTAGCTGTTGCGGAAAACGATTCTCTGACAATATATCCGGCTAAAAAAGAGGGTAAACTTGCAGGATGCGCCGTCGAAAGCTATACAAAAAACGGATTCGGCGGATTGATACGCGTGATGGTCGGATTTGACGCCGAAGGCAAGCTTTTCAATTACTCGGTGCTGGAGCATAACGAAACGCCCGGATTAGGCTCAAAGATGCAGGAGTGGTTCAGTACAGATAAAAATCAACAATATCTGATCGGACGCGACATGACCAAAGGCGCTCTGAAAGTAACAAAAGACGGAGGAGACGTCGACGCGATCACTGCTGCAACGATCTCTTCACGCGCTTTCCTTAACGCAATTAACCTTGCTTATACCGCCTGTTCGGGTAATACGGACGCCGTAAGCGGAGCGACCGGTACAAACGAATAACGCAGACATGTTAAAAAATAAAAAATGTACGCATGAAATACTTAAAGATAGTAAAAAACGGTATAATAGACGAAAACCCTTCATTCGTCCTGCTGTTAGGCATGTGTCCTACCCTTGCGACAACATCGTCCGCTATAAACGGAATGAGTATGGGACTGGCTACGGCATTTGTTCTCATCTGTTCCAATACGGTTATATCGGCAATCAAGAAGCTGATACCCGATCAGGTGCGTATACCGGCCTGCATTGTCGTCATTGCTTCTTTTGTAACCATCCTGCAGATGTGCATGCAGGCATTCCTGCCCGATCTGTATAAAAGCCTCGGATTGTTTATCCCGCTTATTGTTGTGAACTGTATTGTGCTCGGACGCGCCGAATCTTTCGCATCTAAAAACGGCGTAATATCTTCCGGACTGGATGGACTGGGTATGGGATTAGGCTTCACGCTGGCATTAACGCTACTCGGACTCTTCCGCGAACTTCTTGGGACAGGAAAAGTTTTCGGACTGACTCTGTTTCCGGAAAACTACGGGTCACTGTTATTTGTTCTTGCACCCGGCGCCTTTATTGCGTTAGGATATCTGATCGCGATAGTCCATAAAATAAATAAAAAGAACTGACTGCTAATTCTTAATAACTAAAAAAATGGAATACATTATTATATTTATCGCCGCCGTATTTGTTAACAATATTGTTTTGTCACAGTTCTTAGGAATCTGTCCGTTTCTCGGCGTATCGAAAAAAATCGACACGGCAACAGGCATGGGCATGGCTGTAACGTTTGTACTCACAATTGCTACGGTCGTTACATTCCTTATACAGAAATATGCGCTTGACGCATTCGGGCTCGGATACCTTCAGACAATCGTATTTATTCTCATCATTGCTTCGTTAGTGCAAATGGTCGAAATAATACTGAAAAAAGTATCGCCGTCGCTCTATCAGGCGTTAGGCGTCTTCCTGCCCCTGATAACCACTAACTGTGCAATACTCGGAGTCGCCATACTTGTCATACAGAAAGAATATAACCTGATACAATCGGTCGTTTATGCCGTATCGACGGCTATTGGTTTTGCGCTTGCGCTGATTATCTTCGCGGGCATACGCGAAAAACTGGCGAGAACCCCTGTTCCGCAGGCCATGCAGGGCATACCTGTCGCCCTTATAACAGCCGGACTTCTCGCCATGGCGTTCATGGGATTCTCAGGAATTGTGTGAAAGAAAAATAGTTCGTAACTTTGTCGGCTTAAAACATATCATCATGAAGAAAAAAATATTAGTGACCGGAGGCGCCGGATACATTGGTTCGCATACCACAGTAGAACTACAGAATGCCGGATACGAAGTTGTTATTATCGACAACTTGTCAAATTCGAATATCAACGTCCTTGACGGAATAGAAAAAATTACAGGCATACGCCCCGTTTTCTCGCAAACCGACTGCAACGACTCGAAAGCCGTTGAAAAAGTCATTACAGACAACCCGGACATTATCGGAGTCATTCACTTTGCCGCAAGCAAAGCGGTAGGAGAGTCCGTACAGAAACCGCTGTCGTATTACCGCAACAACTTAGTTTCACTGATCAACTTACTGGAGTTAATGCCGCAACATTCTATCAAAGGGCTTGTATTCTCCTCCTCGTGTACGGTCTACGGCCAACCGGATATTCTCCCCGTTACGGAAAACGCGCCTGTCAAGCCGGCCACGTCGCCTTACGGAAACACGAAACAAATCAACGAAGAAATCATACGCGACACGATCTATGCCGGCGCTCCGTTCAAAAGTATCCTGTTACGATATTTCAACCCTATAGGCGCGCATCCGTCCGCAGAGATCGGAGAACTGCCTATCGGCGTACCCCAAAACCTGGTTCCGTTCCTTACGCAGACAGCGGCAGGCATACGCCCGGAACTAAGCGTATTCGGCGACGATTACGACACCCCTGACGGCTCCTGTATACGCGACTATATCCATGTCGTAGACCTGGCTAAAGCGCACGTCATTGCGATCGACCGTATGCTCGGCGACAAATCAAAAGATAATCTTGAAATATTCAACCTCGGAACCGGAAACGGCGTTTCTGTTCTCGAACTGATCAATACATTCGAAAAAGCGACCGGAGTAAAAGCGCCCCATAAAATTGCAGGTCGGCGCGAAGGCGACATTGAAAAAGTGTGGGCCAACCCGAAACACGCAAACGAAGTACTCGGCTGGAAAGCGCAGGAAACGTTGGAGAACGCCCTTCGCTCCGCCTGGAAATGGCAACAAAAGTTAGCAAAATAAGTCTTTACTTACTTTGATAACCCTTATAAATCGCGCCAAAGAGGATTGAATGAAATTCACGATCGACCGACAAGATAGTATATGCCCTAAAAAACTGATTTACAAATAGTTAATAATAAATATATTAAATTGACAAAAAAAAACTTAATAACAGACCCGAAAAAGAATGGGATTTTTATTGCCAAATAGAAAAAAATTACTACGTTTGCACGATCTGAAAATTACATTTGCGACCTGAACGTGCGGCGTAAAAATATTAATTAATAATGAAAAAAATAACGTTACTAGCTGTCATAACAGTCTTTCTATTGATGGTCCGGAGCGCAAAGGCACAGACGTCCATGCCCGGCAATATAAGTAATACAAATACGCCTATCGCATGGCTTACGCCCGACAATTACAGTAACGGGACGTGGATAAACCTGATTACAACGACCGGAACAGTCGGTAATTTTACGCAACCCTGGACAACTGCGACAACAATTACGCCCGCGACAACGGTCGGTAATAATTTCCATCCGGCCGTAATGTTCAGACCTCCCGCATTTGAGGATGCTCCACACAGAATGATGTCGCAAAACATGATTGGTATAGCATCCGGTGAAGCTTTTACGGTTATCCTGATATACAAACGCACGGAGTCTTCAGTTTTAGGGCCCTATCTCCATATTCTTAATTTCGGTGAACATGATGATTACGAAGATGATTATACGATATGCTATCCTACTTCCGGCAGTAATAGTTTATCTATGGGATGGACAACGACCGGAAGAAGTCTGGGCGCTGTGCCGAGTGGTACAACGCAACTTGTTACCATTGACAACAACAACGGCGGAACAAATGGAACCGCAACAAACGGAATAAACTGGTATCTTAGCGGAGAATATAAGGGTAGCGCCTCTACTACTTCAGGCGGATCCGCCAATACGGCCGGCTCTGGTAACGACTCCATCAACTTCAAAATCATAATGGGCAGTTCTCACTGGGAGGATAGAATTAACAGCAGCGGCGACGGCTCGCGTTCTTTTACAGGCGATATTCAGGAACTGATTATTTTGAAAAGAAACAGAACGTCCTACCCGTTTATGACAAGTACGGATCTGAATAAAATTCATTCTTACCTTGCCGTCAAATACGGAATTTCGCTTAACGGCAGCGACAATTACGTCAATTCGGACGGAACCGCCGTATGGAACAAAACGGCCAACAACGGCTACAACAATCATATCTTCGGCATTGCGCGCGACGACGCTTACGGGCTGTATCAGAAACAGAGCCGGAGCGCAAGTCTTCCCTTTTTCACCGCATTCGTGGGCAACAACGTGATGCCTCTAAACAGCGGAAACACCAGCGGACGCCTGAACAACGGCGTCTATGCCATGTTCGGCAGCAACGGCGGCAATACCATTACCCTGTTAACCGATCTTTCCGATCAGTATACGGCTTCCGGCTCTACCGAGAAACTGAACTATCGCAATAACCTGACATATAAGGTACAAATAACGGGAGCGTCGTCGCTGACGGTCAAACTCAAACCTGTGGAAAATATTTCCGTTCCCGAATATATGCTTATATCCGCCAATCCCGCTTTTCCCAACGACGCCACTACGGAGGTAATACCTTTCCGTGACGCCGTCGTGGAAAAGGAGTTACAGAACGGCGTTTATATCTCTTTTGCAGGCCACACCACGAGCTCCGGCCACGGACCGGGCGGCGTAGGCGGCAGCAACCTGCGTCTCTGGCTGCGCGCCGACGACGAAGCATCGCTTACCACAGAACTGCTACCAAGCGGTAGCGGTAAACTGCAGGACTATCCCGACGCAACGGCAGGCGATATAGTGCCTGCCGTGTCGGAATGGAAAGACCTTGTTCGCGGACAGACCTACTCATACGCAATGGGGGGGGGCGCCACTACCGGCCACCTGGAACCGGTCTACCAGCAAAGCAATTATATGACGAACTTCCACCCCGCCTTGCGCTACTGGGGTAACGGGACAAGCAGATCTACCTGGCTGGGCAATACGGCAACAAATGTTTTCGATGTGAATCGCCCCGTAAAACACTCGGCTTTCTTTGTGGTAAACAACAACTTCGGCACAACCCACAACTGGATTTATACGATGATGTTCGGCTCGGCTACTCTCGGTAGTTGGAATGGCCCGGGCTATGGCATGCAGAAACTTTCCTCTTCTTCTGCGGTTGTAGGACGTTTCAGGACAAACTCTACGGAAGGAGCCGGCGCCGTTAACCTGTTTAAACCGGACGCAACATCTATTTTAGGATATCATCACTGGTGGCCCAACGGAACGTCCAACCCCAGCAACGTAAAATTCCGCTTTAACGGACTGGAGGATCAGATATCGGGTATCTTGAACGGCGATATCGGCCTGCAACAGGCGTCCATGATCGGACCCGGTTACGATGACGACCGCGTGATATACGGCGTGATATCGGAAGTGATTATGTATGAAAACGAACTGCCCCAGGCTTCCATAAACCTTATCGAATCGTATCTGGCGCTCAAATATGGTATTACCATTAACGATACGGTGAGTACCAAGCGTTTCGACTATAAGTTTTCTGACGGCACGATGCTATGGAACGGAAAGGCAAGCGGCACGGAATGGGCTACCTACTACAACCGCGTGGCCGCCGTTATCCGCGACGACGCCTCCAACCTCTACAACCGTCAGAGCCATTCCACCAACGTAGGGTCCATCCTCCACATGGGCGTGGCCGGCACGCGACTGGGAAAGAATGTCGATGTGGAATCTTTTGATTATGATACGGAAGCCGTCATCTGGGGCGACGATGCGGCTACCGGCGTTACGCAGATCGCCGTCCCCGACGATTGCGGCGATTTCGAACATATCTTCAACCGTAAATGGCTGATACATAAAAAGACCGAAAACGACCGCCCCATCCGTATGCTTGTCGGGGCGGAGAATAATTCCGGAAACCAGCTGGGACAGAACGCTACGGATGAACTCAATTTATACAACAAACTCACGAGCGGTTATGACGTAAGTTTGATCATTGCCGACTCGCCGGAGAAGCTGACGCCAGGACATCCGGACTACGGACAGTTCACGGCCGTCATACCGATGCAGTATCTCGACGACGAGCACCAGTGTTCCTATACTTTCAGCAACGAGATCACCTACGTCACCTTCGGTTACAAGGAAAACCGCGCCGGCTGCGCAGGCGAAGTGGAATTTGAAGGCGCGAAAACGTTCGACTGGACACAGTGGACGCGAACGAACTATGGTAGCGCCTTTGGCATTCGCACACAAGGCGCCCGCGACCTGGGCGACGGCGTTCAGGTTACGGGAACAACCATTGAATACCAGAACGGCGTCGGCGTTCCCGCCTGGTACCCGTCCGTTACCGGCAGCCCCGTCGCGGGCAGTTTATATCTGCAACGACAGAACGGCGCGCTCAACAGCGAAGTAACCGTAACCATCGAATTCAATACGCCCGTATCTCCGGAGTTTTCCATCTACGACATAGACGGCTATCAGAATCGCCACGAAAAGATAACGATTACGGGCGAATGCGGCGGAGGAAGCGTATCTCCCGATCTGTCCTACGCCGGCGCCCCCGGCTCGGCCTCTTACATTATAAGCGGCAATACCGCAAAAGCATCCATAAGCCACGACGTATCGCTGTCCAGTAAAAACGGACAGCTGAACGTGGCGTTCCGGGAAGGCGTAAAAAAGATTGTTATCGTCTATTCCATTGTGGACAATCCGCCGCTGTCGTCGCCGCTGTTCAACAGATTAGTCATCACTCCTATCAAACTGCGCCGGATACCGCCGCTTCCCCTAATCAACGAAGACGGCCTGTCGTTCGCTAAAGACGTCGCCGAGCGCGAGATCACTACCTGCGATCCGGCGGTCTATTCGTTCTACATACGGAACGTGAACTGCAATGCAAAATACGTGAATTTACGCGACACCCTGCCCGCCGGCATGAAATGGCAAGCCGGAATTGGTATAGGCGCCGCCAAGCCGCTGGACATGACGCATATCGATTTCAACAGCTATGAAGGGGTAGACACCCTGCGTATCGACAGCGTGCTTGTTCCCGGCTCCGATGTGCTGAGGCTGACCTTAACCGCGAGACTCGACAAAAACGCCGTGCCGCCGGAAGGGAAACGCTTTAACAATCATGCCTGGTTAGAATACGATCAGATTGTGAGAAGCATACCCCTGCCCCGCAAACAACAAAGCGTCGACCGCGAAACGCTCGCAAACGAAACATGGTTTGACGCTATCTGGACGGAACCGCTGGATTCGGTAAAATCGAGCATCTCGATCGACAGGGACCATTATGTCGAAGACTGTGAAATAACTGTTACCGTCACGCTGGACAATCGCGCTATGACCCCGATAACAGATTCCTATCTTGACTTCCGTTTTGATGCGGGTTTCACATACGTAAATTCCAGTTTCTCCTCGAGCATAACGGGCGCTCCGGTACCGGTTGTCACCTCTCCGTTAATAGACAGTACGCTGTCGATAGCCGGCAGCGCGGACGGCTCTACCGGCTTCACGATTCCGGCGGAGGGAGCGACGTTCTCATTCAAGTTGAAAGCGCCTTCTCATGCTAACCTGGTGTACACTTCGGGGGGCGATGTTGCGCCTTTGAGTATCGATTACGAATTTACCAGCCTGACGAGCGATCCCTGCGTACTGCGGAGCATAACCGACCTGTCCGGCCTGATACAGACGCCGTATAAATACCTTGTGGCATACGACGACTATGTGACCACCATACCCGGTGCAACGATAAAGATAGCCATACTTGAGAACGATTCCATCCCGGGCAGCTGTCAGCCGTTGACGCCTGTTATCACAAAGTCTCCCGCATCCGGCGTCGCTTCTATCGTACCGACAAACGACAGCATCCTTTATGCGCCCGGGAACAGCGGTTCCAACGATACATTAACTTACAGCATCACATGCAACGGCGAGACAAGCCAGGCAAACGTGTATATCACGATACAGGATTATCCCGGCGACGTCGTCAATGAGAATTGCTTTACCGAGCCGCCGGCGATGGCGTGGGGCATCAAGACGGAATGGTCGTCGGGAGGCGGCGTGTCGTTTCGTAACATACCTTTTGTAGGCGACCTCGACGACGACGAGATTCCCGAGATCGTATGTTTCGGAACGGCCGGCCAGGGCGGGCTTACTGATAATTTAGGCGGCGGCGCCACGCTCGCTACGATTTTGGTATACGACGGCAGTTCCAAAGATCTTAAAACCCAAATAACGCTCCCTTCGCCCGTCAGCGGATGGGACGCCGCCGCATACGGATTAGTCAAGTTGCCCGACAGGACAGGACTGATCGTTGTAGCATGCGTGGACCTTAAATTGCGGGCTTACGATATAACGACCTATCCCGGAACGCCCGGGAACCCCGGAACGGGAAATCTTGTATGGACTTCGGACTATGATTATTCGAGCGATCCGATGGATTTTGCCGTCAACGTCGGATTTGCCGATTTTAACGGCGACGGACATCCCGAAATATATGTCCGGAATAAAATTTACGACGCGGCAAGCGGAAAATTACTGAAAACGGCAAGCGGCGGGAACAATACCGGCTCGGCATGGTCGCATCTGTCTAATAGAACTTCGGGCAGAAAACTCTCCTCTCCGATAGCCGCCGACGTCATTGGCGACGCCTGTCCGGAACTGATACTGGGCAACGAAATATACAGCGTCGTTCTCAGTCCCGACAGAAGCAAAATCGGCGTCGACACAATCGTCAATTCCGTAACGCGGGCTCCGGGCGCTATGGGACGGGTAACGCCTCCGGCGGGAGTTGCGGAAGACGGTCATGCGCAGGTCGCAGATTTCAATAAGGATGGACGCCCGGATATTTTTATCAGCAATCGCGACGGTACTGCCGCTGCCGGAACTGTTTCTGGATATGTCTGGGACGTCCATAACGGAAAGATAAGCGCCCCGTTCAATATACCGTGCGATTTTAGCGGTAAAAGCATCCCGCTGATAGCCGACGTCGATAACGACGGAGCGCTGGAGATTGTTATCCAAAGCGGAGTAGCCGGCAGCGCCGATAAAATCCGGTGCTATAAATACAACCCCGTAACCATGACCTTTTCCTTGTTATGGGAAATTGCTCCCGACGAAGATTCTTTCTCGAACAGTATGACTTTGTTTGATTTTAATCAGGACGGGATGAACGAAGTGCTGATTACCGACCAGAAAGAAGTTCGTATCTTCAACGGCAGCGGTAAAAGTCACATAACGCATAACGACACTGTAGCGGTCTATCAAATGGCGGCGATGGCATTTACCGAAACAACCATCATGCAGTATCCCATCATTGCCGACGTTGACAACGACGGCAGCGCCGAAATAGTCGCCTGCGGCACAAACGAACTCAGCGAAACGATCCTGAGGACTTTCGAATCGGCATATTCCAATAATCCGTGGGCGCCGGCGCGAAAAGTCTGGAACCAGTACATGTACAATGTGGTCAATGTGAACGAGGACTTAACGATACCGCCATATCAGTTTAATCCGGCAACCGTCTTCCCCGGCGCCGACGGTATCGTCGGCAGCGCCGACGATGTTCGCCCCTACAACAACTTCCTGCAGCAACAAACGAAATTGAATATCAAGGGTACTCCTCTCTGGCTTACGCCCGACGCTCACCCGAAATCCCACAGCAGCGACGTCATTTCCGGCAATAACTCGATAATCGTGACAATCCATATTGAAAATTTAGGCGCCGCCGCCATCAAGTCGCCGGTTTATGTGACATTATATGGAGACACCGTCAAGTCGTCCAGGATATTAGCGACCAATTTCATTAATAGAGAAATTAATTCCGGCGAAACGGACGAGTTAGACATTATAATTCCGGATATAACGCAGCTGCCTCCGTTTGTTAATGTCATAGCCCGCGTTAACGATAACGGGACGACGTTCCCTTACCAAATAGAATGTGATACTGCGAATAATAAGATTACGCTGATTAATACCCTCCTGAGCCAGTATATGGAGAAAAATGCGACGGTTCGGATTACCCCCCCCGTCAGTGATAAGGGAATTTACGAGAATCCCGTATCTATTCTTTATAACGAAACGATCAAATACGAAATAACAGTGATAAATCCGGTGGCTAATCCGGATATCGTGATCCGTGATACGCTTCCGCCTTATCTAAGGTATAAGAGTGGCACCGCCAATCCGAGTACGCCGTCCGGCGTGTTTTCTATCACAACTCACGGGACTAATCCGGTGCAGGATGTTCTTACCTGGTCGATCGGAATTAACCATAGCGCATCCGACACAGTAAGTTTCGAGGCTACTACCGTATCCGGCGTAAACGCATCCCAGCCCCTGTACTTCAACCAGGCATGGGTACTTCTTGACAATACGATTAATGTACCCACCAACTATACCTATCATCAGGGCGCAGGCACGAGTATAGTGACCTTCTCCGCCGGGTATGGAGGCAATATCTACAATGCCGACCCGCAGGTAATCGACTACAGCACGTCAGCCGGCACAGGCATACTGGTTGCCCCCGACGAAGGGTACCATTTTGTCGGCTGGAGCCATGACGACTACACCTCGCATCGCGGCAAGTCAATCAAGGCGCAATCGGGTATTATGCATTATGATACGCTTGTAATTTTCGGCAATGTGGAACTTCGCGCCAACTTTGAGCCGGAGCGTTACCCGATCCGCTATTACCTGAACGGCAGCGTCAACGACGAGAGCAATCCGGTTGCGTATACAGTCGAATCTGCTCCGCTGACGCTCGCAGCCCCCTTGAAGGAAGGCGATGTTTTCGTCGGATGGACAGGGACAAACGGCGAGGAACCGCAAGCGATCGTAACAATCCCGAAAGGCTTGACCGGCGAAGTGGCGTATTATGCCAACTTCCTGTATAGCGGCCGCGAAGATATCGTGCCGGAAAAGACGAAAGCGGATAGAATATGGTCTGCCGGCAACGAAGCGTATATTTATACGTCCCGACCCGGCAGTATTGTCAGGATCTTTACGCCGAACGGCGTCCTGCGCCGCCAGCATACGATCCTCTCCGAAGGTTTAACGAAACTCAAACTTGAACCGGGAATTTATATCGTCGCCCTTAACAATGGCGCAGGGCAAAAAATAATTATCGGCCAATCTTTCTGAAACCGTTTACAAGTTCCATGAACAGTAAAATATACCGAATCGACTCGGGTTCAGCATGTACCTGCGGGGACCGATGAATAAGGCGACAACCATTAACTTCTATGACGACTGAGACAAAAACGCTTTCCAAACCTTACTATGAGGCCCTCGACGGTCTTCGCGGAACGGCTGCCATTGTCATTCTGGCGTTTCATTACCTGGAAATGATCTACCCCGATTATTCGGACAACCTGTTGGGACATGGCTTCCTTGCCGTTGATTTTTTCTTTTGCCTGTCAGGTTTTGTCATCGGATTCGCATATGACGGCAGGATCCGGAAAATCGGAATAAAAGGATTTCTCATCAACCGGCTCATCCGCTTACATCCGCTGGTCGTTTTCGGCAGCATCATCGGATTTGCGGGATATATCCTCAACCCGTGGATGCAAGAGCCTTTGGAATGGGGCAAAATAGGACCGGCGCTAATCGGTTCCGTACTACTTATCCCAACCCCGATCCTTTCCGGCAGGTTAGGAGGACTATTTCCGTACAACACTCCTTCCTGGTCGCTTTTCCTGGAATACATAATCAATATCGTTTACGCATTCGTCCTGTATCGTATCAAAAAAAACGGACTACTCGTGCTGTGTTGTCTCTGCGCCGCCTGGTTGACGTATACATCCTATAAATCCGGATGGCTGATCAATGGTTGGAGTATTGATAATGTAACAGACGGGCTACCCCGGGTCTGTTTTTCTTTCATCGCCGGCTTACTGATCTACCGCTTTGGGCTGACCATCAAAAATAAACTCGGATTCATCCTTCCTTTCTTATTGCTAATGGCTGCATTCGTATATCCGCACATCGAAAACGACTGGCTGACCGAAGCGCTCCTGACGATTGTTTTATTCCCTTTAATCATCAGTATCGGTGCAGAGACAAATGTGACGGGCCTGATGAAAAAAATCTGTATCTTCATCGGAAAATTATCCTATCCGTTATATATGACCCATATCCCTGTCGTGTGGATATTCACGGACTATTATAATACGGTTAAACCGGAAGGGATGAAACTGGTTCTGATCGTCAGTTGCCTGATCGTTTTCAACCTGTTATTTGCCTATGCCGTCATGCGGTGGTATGACGAACCCGTACGCGCATGGCTGACCAGGATCAAAAACCAGGGCAACCGCATCTTAATTTAACAAAATTTAAACGCTGAAAAAAATTTCTGTTCCGCTTCTACCATAAGACGGTCGCAGAACCGCTTCCGCGTATTGCCGTCAAGATTCGGCTTTATTTATTCATCTGCACGGGGACCGACAAAGGAAGTATACAGAATAAGCAGCGCGGCGATCAGGAGAAAGACCACCCACTCCATTTTTTCACGGAACATAAATACGGACGAGGCAATCATGGAGATACCGGCCATCACGTTGATACGATGCAGACGCCGGCGGCGAAAACCCTGATCTTTACAGGGCGCCGTCATAAAACATACTGTTATTCCCGCTGCGCCGGCAGCAAATACATAAGGCGCATAAATCCGGTGCACGATATACATGATCGCCCCAATCAGTACCAATACGCCGGAAAACATAAAAATGTAATTACGTATCTGTCGATTCATTCTTCAATAATAAAAATATCCTCGTCTTCTTTTTTCATCAGGTATTCTTCCCGGGCAAACTGTTCCAGTCCGACCTTATCGGTCTGAAGTTCCCGTATTTTCTGCTTATTTTGCTCTAACTCTTTCTTGTAGCGGTTTATTTCATTTTCCAGGAAACGAATCTTTTCATCATATTTATACCGGTTATACAGATTACTGTCGCCTAAAAAAAACGTAACGGCAAGAAAAATAATTGCGACTATCCAGTATTTGTTTAGTCTTGCAAGGTATTTCCTGTAAAAATCAATCAATCGCGACATATCGAAAACGAGTTTGTGCAAAAGTAAAAAATATTCCTGTATTTTGCTTAAAAAACAGAATATATTTCGCCTCGGCAACGTTCCTTGTAAAAATTAATCAAGGCGTCGCTTTGCTTCACTTCGTAAAGCGATTATAATTCCGAAAGGAAGCAATAAAAAAACAAGTTTTTTGTATTGCGCTCAATTTTTGCTATATTTGCAGGCAATTTAAAATAAATGAAAGATTACATCGTATCGGCAAGAAAATACAGGCCATCGACATTTAAAAGCGTCGTCGGTCAGAAGTCGCTGACCGCCACCCTGAAAAATGCGATTCAAAGTGGCAAGTTAGCTCATGCTTACTTGTTCTGCGGACCTCGCGGGGTCGGCAAAACATCGTGCGCCCGTATTTTTGCAAAAACGATCAATTGCATGAATCTCACCGGCGACGGCGAATCGTGTAACGAATGCGAATCGTGCCGTTCTTTCAACGAGCAACGTTCGCTGAACATTCATGAGCTTGACGCCGCCTCGAACAACTCCGTGGACGATATCCGCTCGCTGACGGAACAAGTGCGTATTCCGCCACAATTGGGTAAATATAAAGTATACATCATCGACGAGGTCCATATGCTCAGTGCAGCTGCGTTTAACGCATTCCTCAAGACGCTGGAAGAACCGCCTCGCCATGCCATATTTGTGCTTGCCACAACCGAAAAGCAGAAAATACTTCCAACCATCCTGTCGCGTTGCCAGATATACGATTTTTCACGCATTACGATAGAAGATATAGTCGAACATCTGCAATATGTCGCTTCGTGCGAATCTATAACGGCGGAACCCGAAGCGCTGAATGTCATCGCGCAAAAAGCCGACGGCGGCATGCGCGACGCATTGTCGATTTTTGATCAGACGGTCAGTTTTACCGGCGGAAATATTACCTACAAGGCAGTGATAGACAATCTGAATGTTCTCGATTACGAGTACTATTTCCGTATCTCCGACGCGATCCTGAAAGGAGACGTTCGTTCCTGTCTATTAATCCTCAACGAGATACTGGAGAAAGGTTTCGACGGACAAAACATAATAACCGGCCTGGCGACCCATTTCCGCGATCTTCTTGTATGTAAGGACAAAGTAACCCTTGTTCTTTTTGAAGTGGGCGCATCCATACGTGAACGTTACAAAGAGACAGCCGGACAATGTTCCGATAAATTACTTTTCAAGGCAATCGAACTCGCCAATCAGTGTGATCTGAACTACCACAACAGCCATAACAAACGGTTGCTACTGGAACTGACGCTCATACAATTATGCCAGCTTACAATGAGTCCCGAAGAAGAGGACGATAAAAAAAAACGCTGATTAGGCCGATTGCATCCGCACAAACAGGTATGCAGACGGCTCAGTCGCCAAATCCCTCGGTTTCTCATACCGTAAGCCCATCTTCCGGCAACGCCCCCAAAAACGCTGTAACCACAGTAGCGGCGTCATACTCAAGCCCCATTACGCCTGCCGCCATAAAACCCAAACAACCTGATACGCCGCCTGTCGTACCACGTATACGTACCACTTCTTTAAAAGAACTGGGTAAAGAAAAAGAGAAACTTCCGGTTGCTTCGTTTTCCTCGCAGATGGAAGATATGAACAGCGCTTTTTCACAGGAGGACCTGACCAGATACTGGATTGAATACGCGAATAGCCTGACGATTGAAAAAATACATCTCAAAAACACGCTGATAAGTTGTAAGCCTGCATTAAAAGAGAATTTTTCATTTGAGGTATCGGTCTACAACCCAAACCAAAAGGACAAAATACTCGACAACAGTACGGAAATATTAGGACATCTGTGCAGCAAACTGAATAATACCCGTATAAAAATGGATATCCGCATCGTTGAGAAAAACGAAAAAGAGATGATTTATACTTCTTCCGAGAGATATGCCTATCTGAGTAAAAAGAATCCCAATATTGAAAAATTAAAGGATATTTTTGATCTTACGATTGAATAGTCTATTTTTCCCTTATAAAAACCCGGATCGGCGTACCGCTGAAATCCCAGTTCGCACGTATCTGATTTTCAAGAAATCGCTTGTATGGTTCTTTCACCCATTGAGGCAGGTTGCAAAAAAACGCAAATGAAGGAACGCCGCCGCCCGGAAGTTGGGTTACGTATTTGATCTTGATATACTTTCCTTTCCATGCCGGAGGAGGCGTATGCTCTATGATCGGCAGCATCACTTCATTCAACTTAGCCGTAGCTATGCGCCTCTGACGATTATCGTATATTTCCCTGGTCTTCTCCAGCGCTTTAAAAATGCGTTGTTTTGTCAAAACGGAAATAAATAACACCGGAAAATCCGTAAACGGCGCAAACCGGTCCTGAATCGCATTGATAAATGTTTTTATGGCAATCTGTGATTTATCTTCTACCAGGTCCCATTTATTAACACAGACGAGAAGTCCTTTTTTATTTTTCCGGATAATGGAAAAAATATTCAGATCCTGACTTTCAACGCCACGTGTGGCGTCGAGCATCAGGACGCAGACGTCCGAATTCTCGATCGCTCTTATGGAGCGGATCACCGAGTAATATTCAAGATCTTCGTTCACCTTGCTTTTCTTCCGTATACCGGCAGTGTCAACAAGGTAAAAATTCAGTCCGAACTTATTATATTTCGTATAAATCGAATCGCGCGTCGTCCCGGCAATATCGGTAACAATATGACGCTCTTCTCCGATAAAAGCATTTATAAGAGACGACTTTCCGGCATTGGGACGACCGACAATTGCAATACGCGGAAGCTCTTCTTCCAATTCCTCTTCTTTCTGCGACGGCAATACCTCTACGATACGATCCAGCAGATCTCCCGTACAGGATCCGTTTATTGCCGATACGCAATACGGATCGCCCAAACCAAGACTATAAAATTCAGCGGCAAGGGCGTGCATGTCATAATTATCCGCTTTGTTGACAACCAGGATTACAGACTTCTTGCTCCGGCGAAGGATTCGCGCTACTTCATCGTCCAGGTCGGTCGCGCCGGTCAATACGTCAACAACGAACAGTATCGCATCGGCCTCTTCGATAGCGACCTGTACCTGTTTATTGATCTCGCCCTCAAACACATCTTCGGAATTCACGACCCATCCTCCGGTATCGATAAGCGAAAATTCAAGGCCTGTCCATTCGACCTTACCATACTGGCGGTCACGCGTTGTGCCGGCTTCTTCATCGACAATCGCCTGACGCGATTGTGTCAAACGATTAAATAAAGTAGATTTACCCACATTAGGACGTCCTACAATTGCTACTACATTTCCCATCGTCAGTTATTTCTTTTTATGTGTAATACAAGAATCTCCAATTAAACTGCGGCAGGCTGTTTAATAAAGATTTTAAATGATCTTTCTCAGTCAACCTGATATCCGAACATACGCAGCATATGATCACGATTACGCCAGTCGGATTCCACTTTCACAAATATTTCAAGAAAAACTTTTTTACCGAAAAATTTTTCCAGATCTTTTCGGGCCATCATTCCGACTTTTTTCAGCGCCTGTCCGCGATGACCGATAATTATTCCTTTCTGGGATTCGCGCTCAACGATGATAAGCGATTTTATATGGATATTGTTTTCCGTCTCCGCAAATTGTTCTACCACAACCTCCACAGAATAGGGAATTTCTTTCTGATAATAAAGAAGTATCTTTTCACGTATGATTTCCGTCACAAAAAAACGCGCCGGACGATCCGTCAAAGCGTCTTTTTCAAAATAGGGAGGCGAAAGAGGAATCAACCCTTCGATGCGTTTACGCACCATGTCCACATTAAATCCGGCCTGTGCCGATACAGGATATATTTCCGCTTTGGGTAATAATTCATGCCACAATAAGACCAGTTTTTCAAGTTCCGGCTGATTGGACAAGTCTATTTTGTTTATCAGTAATAAAACAGGACATTCGGCTTTTTGAATACGATGCAGAAATTCTTCATTCTTATCGGTCTTCTCTACGGTATCCGTCACATAAAGCAAGACGTCCGCATCTCCCAGTGCAGATTCCGAAAAATTAAGCATCGAGCGCTGCAATTTATAATTCGGCTGCAACACGCCCGGCGTATCGGAATAGACAATCTGCATGGTCTCCGTGTTAACGATTCCCAGTATACGATGTCTTGTCGTCTGGGCTTTGGATGTAATGATAGAAATACGTTCGCCTACCAAACGATTCATCAGCGTAGATTTACCCACATTGGGATTTCCTACAATATTAACAAACCCTGATTTATGTACCGCTTCCGTCATATCCCCATTTCAAGTAGGTAGCTCCCCATGTAAAACCGGCTCCGAAAGCAGCCAGAATAAGATTATCGCCTTTTTTCAGTTTCGTTTCCCATTCCCACAGGCAAAGAGGAATACTACCCGAACTCGTATTTCCGTAACGCTGTATATTCACCATTACTTTTTCAACAGGCGCCTCCAGGCGCCGGGCAGCCGCTTCAATAATACGCATGTTGGCCTGATGAGGAATGATCCAGTCTATATCTTCTTTCTTCAGTCCGTTACGTTCAACAATTTCCGCCGCCACGTCGGCCATTTCGGATACCGCACGCTTGAATACGACTTTTCCTTCCTGATAGACCGTATGTTCGTGATTGTCTATCGTTTCATAGGCAGGCATCTTTGCCGAACCGCCGGCCTTCATCAGCAGATGAGGCAAACCGCGCCCATCCGTACGAAGGATCGAATCAAGGATACCGACCGGCTCTGTCGTGGATTCTATAAGTATAGCGCCGCACCCGTCGCCAAACAAAGGACATGTCGTACGATCCGTATAATTCGTGATCGCCGTCATCATATCGCCGGCAACGGCAATAATACGTTTATAACGTCCGGAACGTATATAATTAGCGACTGTCTCCAACAGATATATAAAACCGGAACATGCAGCTTGCAAGTCAAATGCAAAAGCATTCTTGCAACCTGTCTGACAGGATATAATCGAGGCTGTCGGCGGAAAATGATAATCGCCGGTGGACGTCGCACAAATAACGCCTTCAACCGATTCCGGATCGATACCGGTCTTCATCATCAGTTCATTAACGGCTTGAATACCCATATAAGACATCGCTTTTCCTCCCTTAAGGATGCGACGTTCCTTAATACCCACGCGCGACATGATCCACTCATCGCTGGTATCCACCATTCTCGCCAGTTCTTCGTTCGTTATTTTATCTTCGGGTACGTATCCTCCTATCCCTGTAATAACTGCATTTATCATAAATAAATTATCTCTCTTTTTGTTATATTTAAATAGCCCTAAAGTTCTTCAATTTAGGGCTATTTATTTTTTTACAAAACTACTCAAAAAGCCGGTTTAAATTGCAGCTTCTTTTTCGATCGCGAGCTTGCCTCTGTAGTAACCACAGTCGCTGCATACAGTGTGGTAAACGTGCCATGCGCCACAATTCGGGCATACGGCCATTGTCGGGAGAACCGCTTTATCATGCGTTCTACGCTTGGCAGTTCTCGTGTTTCCTTGTCTTCTTTTAGGATGTGCCATAATGTTTTATTTTAAATTAATTATCTCCAATTAAATTACGAAGAACATCCCAACGCGGATCTACCGGTTGAATGTCATTTTCCGACTCCGGAACTTCATCGTCTTCATCCCATTCGTCGACACAAAGCTCTTTCAGTTTCGAAGCCATCGCCTCGTTACATTCGCCCGATTCATGAACATGCTTCATCGGTATGGCCAATGCTATAAATTCATACATATACCAGGCAATGTTGATAAATCCTTCTTCTTCCGAAATGACGACCTGCTCGTCGCTTGTCTCGGCATACGTTTCTCCAAACGTAATGATCAACCTGTTTATTGCCTCAACCGGAATTTCCATATCATCCAGACAGCGATCACACGTAACCGTAACGACTCCTTCTATTCGAAAAACCAACTCAAACGTCGAAGAAACACGTACAACCGAGAGTGAGGCATTCGCTTTTCCTTCTCTGACTTCAGGTCCGCCCACATTTTCAAAAAACTCATTATCCAGCACATAATCAAACATGTAAGTCTTTGCCGGAGAAAGGTTTTTCAAATCGATCCGATATGTTTTCAACGTTCCCAAAGTCAATTAAAGTTGTGAAAAACCTTGCAAAGGTACGGACTTTTTTTTAATTAACAATAGCTTTTTTACTTGTTTTACATAATACATTAATTATAAGACTATTAAAATCAAAAAAAGAATAAACGCATAAACAAGAGAGATATGCAATCATTTCTTCATACTAAATTCACACCCGCAATACGGTTGATTATAGAATCCATACATGCGAACCAACTCATTCCGGCGCTCGCTCAGACCTCCCTTGCGCCAATTACGGGTCCAGAAAACGAGATTCGGAAACAAAGCCGCCGCACATTCTCCTGCTTCGGAAATTTGTTCCGGATTCTTCCAACGCGATGTGGCAAGCGTAGTTGCAAATACGCGAAACCCGTTTTCAGAGGCATACAGAGCCGTTGCGGTAAGACGTTCCTTAAAACAGCGTAAACAGCGCGCTCCACGCTCAGGCTCCCTCTCCAAACCCTTAACGGCTTCAAGCCATTTATCATGATCATAATCGACGTCTACAAAATCAAGTCCCAGCGTCTGCGCATGACGGATACATTCCGCCTTTCGCTTTTCATATTCCTGATCAGGATATATATTGGGATTATAATAGAAAAGCGCGGGACGTATCCCATGCTCCAAAAGACATTCAACAATAGCCGAGGAACATGGCGCACAACAGGCATGAAGAAGAATTTCAGTCTCTCCGCCGGGAACTTCCATTTTAAATCTTGAGCGCATCAGATTGTTACATTGAAAAATCTTTCGCAAAGATAAACATTATTTAACTAACATCAGATTAAACTTTCCGGAAAAATATCTGTCTATAAAAACACATTTAGGTTAGGTTTTTTCATATTTTAGGTTTTTAAGGCGGGAAAGAGCAGAGCGGCGACGTTCGGCTCTTTTCTATTTCAAGCCGAACAGCGCCGCTCTCTGCTATGATGTGTCTTTATTTTTCAAGGCTCACCCGACTTCAGGGCAAACAAACCAGTTTATAACCAACCCCCTTGATTGAAACAATTTGAATAGAGGCGTCTTTCTTCAAGTATTTACGTAATGTAGTAATATATGTATCAAGACTGCGGGAGTATATAGCCCCATTACTGCCCCAGTTTTCTTCCAGAAGGGCGCTACGCTCGACCACCTTGCCGCATTGCATACATAGCCTGTACAAAATCGAATTTTCTTTTTTATTCAACTGAATCGACTCTCCGAATCCATGTAATTCGTTCTTTGCCGGATTAAAATGATATTGTCCGATAGAAAATAGATGATCGACGCCATTTTCGGATGAAGTCTCCGAATGATTCGCCGATAATTCGGGGTAACGATTTTTTTCCTTTATCCGTTTAGCATATAAAATATACAAACAAACGACTAAAACAGCTATCATGAACACTGAGAAAATGAGTGTTCCCGCCATACGCCGGAATATAATTTCCGGCTCTAACAACAAAACCGCGCGTAAAACTTCCTTGTCGGAGATTTCCAAAACAACCGTTGTTTCCGGATTGGCTTTTGGCTGCTTTTTATCCGGCAACAGGGACGAATCGAGAACTTCTCCGGAGAATACGTCAAACCGTTCCACTACAAAATACGCCGGAATATCCTTGTCATGCAGCATTCCGGCAAACAGGTCGGCCAGGCAGTAAATATTCATCGGAGTGATATGTTCCCGCAGATCAACAAACACACGGTTAATAACGCTTTCGATCGAATGTCCCGACAAATTATTATAGACAATGGTATCCGGCTCGGGACACCGGCGTATGATCTGCACCTCTTCTGCCCTGCAGCTCTCTATTGTCACAGCTCCCGGATTTACGATATCCGCAAAAGGTATACGGTAAGTCTGTTCTTTCTGATACGCCTGCCCGAACGCATCCTTCGCTTCAATCATTAATTGACTGCGGTTTAACTGATATACATTATATATCCATACAGATTCCAATATCAGTACGGAAACAATCCCTGTTAAAGTAAACAGAAGATAGCGGACGTCTCTTTGGGATGAACTCATATACCTTTTACTAAAAAACTTACGCAAAACTCGAATCTTCCAAGCGCATGAAATAAAAATCAAGACCACCCTTGTCGCGCCTACTTCCGTACTCAAGGTACAAACGCTATCTTTGCAGCTTTATTGAAATTAATTATAATATCAAAGATTATGAACAAATGAAGCGATCTTGACGTGCACAAAGATAGCGCAAGTTGAGAGCAATACAAAATAAGTCTTACTTATTTTTATTGCCGAAACGCCGCCTGTCTTCATTTCTTGAATAAAGTTACTATGTTTGTAACGTAAAACAAAAAGATTGTGTGTTATTATTCGAAAAGTCGCAGATAACAACAAAGAAAAAAGAAGGCGTAATTACGGATACATTCCAGCCGGTTGCCGTGATGGTCGGAACTCTGATATAGACGCACAGGGTCGTTTTCGGTCAGTGGCGAGAGGATTTTGAGGTCGGAAGCCTGTAGCGCTTTCGATTTTGTGCTGACAGGTTCGTTTGGCGAAGCGGCGTATGCCCCGCGACTGACAAACAGCCAGCCCTCGCTTCCGGTAAACAGCACGCCGTTTGGCTTTTCGGAAGAATCGGTAACGCCGGTAACAATTACTCCGTTATCATACGCCATTCGAGTTTCGTAATGTCCATGTACGTCCCACAGCCCTGAACCGGGTTTTGGAAACGGAAATCTATACATAATCAGCAATGCCAAAAATGATTGCCTTCGCAAATGTTTTCCAAATCCATAAACAGGCTACGGAACAAAATTATATGAAAACCTTACGATTTCCAAGCGCGTGCAATGAATTTTTTTACAGAGGAAAGGGTCTCCTTTCGCGGTGGTATCCTGATACATTATATTTTCGAAACATAACCGTAACAAAAACACAAAACAACCTTAATATTTTCGTCATCATATCTTAATAAAACCGAATGACATTTGCAGAGCGAACATTAAAAACAAATTATGACAAAAAGATTGTTTTGGTTATCTGCTTTTATTCTGATTGTTTCTTATGCATCCAAAAGCTTCTCACAAGAAACCGTCTCTGTTTATGGGACGATCATTGATAAAGAACTTCATGAACCGCTTTCCGGCGCTACCGTTCGGATAAGTGGTACGACAAACGGAGCAATCGCCGACATAGACGGACATTTTGAACTTAACGGATTAAAAAAGGGATCCTGTAAATTCATCATATCGTATGTCGGATACAGCGCTCAAACCTTAGATCTAAATGTAAATGACAACACTGAGCTATTCATATCTCTTGAACCCGATAATCGGCAACTAAGCGAAGTAACCGTAGTCGCTCAAGTAAAAAGGAACACGGAAACAGCCCTCATCAGCCAACAAAAAAACAGTCTGGTCGTGCAGACAGGTATTTCCGCACAGCATATAACAAAAACGCAGGATCGTGACGCTTCTGAAGTTATACGGCGCGTACCTGGCGTCAGTATAATCGAAGAAAAATTCGTGATGGTACGCGGATTATCCCAGAGATACAATAATGTTTGGATAAATAACAATGCCGTTCCAAGCAGTGAAGCTGATTCACGCGCATTTTCGTTCGATATCATTCCTTCTTCACAGTTAGATAATATGCTCATCGTGAAGTCTCCGGCGCCGGAGTTTCCAGCCGATTTTACCGGAGGCTTTATCCTGATTAATACAAAAGATATTCCGGAAGAAAACTCCTTCCATGTCTCTATCGGAGGAAGCATAAACGACCAGACTCGCTTCAATGATTTCCTGTATAGCGAAGGAAGCCGAACAGACTTCATCGGTTTCGATAACGGTTTCCGCAGTTTGCAGGGAGGTATAAACAGTAGCCTTAAGCCCATTGCCGGAAATGGCATCGATTTGTTAAACAACGGATTTAATAACGATTGGACTGTTAAAAACAAAAAACCTTTAGCGAATATAAGCCTTAACACAAATTTCAGCCATCGTTACAAAACCAAAAGCGGCAACATGTTTGCGATTATGGGAGCGGCAAACTATAACAACAGTTACAAAACCGCTTTAAATATGAAAAATTCACTTTTCGGAGCTTACGATACGACCCATGATAAATCAAACTATCTCCGTAAAAGTACAGACGATCAGTATAATCGCCATGTACGTGCAGGAGCTATGCTAAACCTGACATTTGTTCCGGTAAACGGGAACAGCCGCTACGAATTGAAAAACATATTCAACCAGCTCGGCAGAGACCGCTATACTTACCGTCGCGGCATTAGCGCCCAGAGCGATCAGGAAGAGAGCGCAGAATATTATTACGCCAGCCGCACGACATACAATGGCCAGCTTACCGGCAAGTATACGCTCGATAACGAAAGCAAGCTGGACTGGAGCGCAGGGTATTCTTATGCAAACCGTAATATGCCGGACAGAAAGCGTTACCTGATCAATGACGCCGCCGAAGAAGGAAAGCTCGGACTTTCCACGGCAAATGATATCAACAGAGAGTTTTCCAGGCTCGATGAACATATATTCTCTGCCAATGCGGATTATCAATTTGATTTTTCATTAAGCTCGCTGACGCCTGCGTTAAAAACGGGGCTTTACAGTGAATACCGTACTCGCGATTACAACGCCAGAATGTTCATTTACAACTGGAATACTTCCGAAAACAACCTGCCGTCGGGTTTCAAATATATGAGTATCCCGAATGAACTACTACAGAAAAAATACTATGGCGCAGACGGGCTTTATCTGCTCGAAAAAATAAAGTGGAGTAATAACTACAGCGGAGATAATCTCCTGGCTACAGGTTATCTTGGAGTAAATCTTCCGGTAGAAAAGTTCAATGCTTATGCCGGCATACGTTTTGAACACAATGAAATGAAACTCATAAGCAACGCCAAAGATTATGAAAAAAGTCCGAAAAATACCTGTTATACATACAATGATTTTTTTCCGTCGCTCAACGCCATTTATAAAATAAGTGAAAAGCAACAATTCCGGTTATCCTGCGGTCGCACGACAAACCGTCCGGAATTTCGTGAAGTGTCGCCATCCGTATTTTATGATTTCGATCTGGCAAGTAACGTGCAAGGCAATTATAATCTTAAATCAGCTTATATCGATAACATAGACTTCGGATACGAGTATTATCCGTCCAACGGGGAAATGATTATCTTATCTGCATTTTACAAGCATTTCAAAAATCCGATCGAGTGGACATACACCGTAAACGGCGGTACGGACCTCACCTACTCTTATGTAAACGCAAATGCCGCCAATAATTACGGAATTGAAATCGACATTCGTAAAAACCTTGACTTCATCGGCTTGCGCAACCTGAGTTGGAATTTCAACGGGGCGCTAATAAAAAGTAAAGTAAAATTCGAAGATCGCTCAAAAGAACAAGACCGCCCTATGCAAGGACAATCGCCCTATCTTATCAATACAGGATTCTTTTATCAGCTCCCGGAAAAAGGCTGGAATGCATCCATCTTATATAACCGTATCGGAAAACGTATCGTAGGGGTCGGTCGCAGCATGGGATCCGAAGGAGACAAAGCAAATATTCCCGATTCATACGAAATGCCGAGAAACGCCATCGACATAAACATATCAAAGAAATTCAACAACAATGTAGAAGTGAAATTCGCCGTTCGCGATTTACTTGCAGAAAAAATATCATTCAAACAATTTGAAAAAACAGACAAAGGTGAAATTGAACAAATAATGCGCCAGTACAGTCCGGGACGCGACTTCAGTTTAAGTATCAGCTATTATTTTCAGGAATAACATCACACTCTCCGAGATAACAATACAATACAAAACATCTCATTATTCATTATTAATTATAAAAAAATGAAAACAAAAAGAATTATCAATTGTGCATTAGCAATCGCTATTATTTACGGATTTGCAGCTTGCAGCGATAACGACGACGATCCCCAAACAGAAGGGAGCGACTATGTGTTTGGTACGGACAGTCACGGACATACGACATGCGACCATCTGCTATTTGACGCAAACGGAAAGGAGACTCCGCAGGGAACTGTAATTGGTAACGGAGAACAAAATTTCTCCTTCGTCGGAATACAAACCCTCAAAAAAGGCGTCTACATGCTAAAAGGATGGGTTTATATAGCAAGCGGGGCAACGCTAACCATTGAAGAAGGAACCGTAATCAAAGGCGATAAACAAACACAGGCAGCATTAATTGTCGAACCCGGAGGAAAACTGATCGCTAAAGGGACGGCAAGCTCGCCCATTACGTTTACCTCAAACCAGCCGAAAGGATCGCGTAAACCAGGCGACTGGGGAGGGCTCATCATGTGCGGAAAAGCTCCTAACAACCAGAATAACGACCAGCAAATCGAAGGCGGACCACGCACGCGCTATGGAGGCACGGATGCCGCCGATAACTCCGGGATTCTGAGCTACGTCCGCGTGGAATTTGCCGGATACCCGTTTCAAACGGATAAAGAGATCAATGGCGTCACATTTGGCTCTGTCGGTAATGGAACACAGATAGATCATGTACAGGTTTCTTACTCAAACGACGATTCTTTTGAATGGTTCGGAGGAACCGTAAACTGTAAATATCTCGTTACATATAAAGGTTGGGATGATGATTTCGACACAGACAACGGTTTCTGCGGAAAAATCCAGTTCGGACTGGTGATCCGTGATCCTAAAATTGCCGACGTCTCACAATCTAATGGTTTAGAATCAGACAACTGCGCCGACGGCTCTACCGTCAGCCCTTATACGACAACCATACTCAGCAATATCACAATCATAGGCCCGGCAGGACGAGATAACTTTGAAAATACGGATGACTATATCAATGGAGGAGAATATAATCCAAACAATGGTTCCGCACTGGGCAAGTTCCAGGCGGCCATGCAAATACGCCGTTCAAGCCGCTTAAGTTGCTTCAATTCTGTCGCTATAGGTTTCCCCATTGGCTTGATACTGGACGGAGAAAGGGGTAACGCTCCTTCGGAAGCAGAGTCAGGAAACCTGAAACTGCAGAATATCTGGTTTGCCGGTATGGATATTACGTGTTCCGACGCCAATAAACGTTATACGGATGATCTTTATGATGCAGCCAATAAAATAGTTATTGATGCAAACTCCCCCTCTTTTTCCACAACATTTTTCCTGTCGCAAACCGGCAATGCCGTAAAAGAAATCCATGAGCTCAACTTCTCGAATGCATACAATGTCGGTGCAAACTATATGCCCAATGCGGGAAGTCCGGTCTTAACGGCCGCCTCTTTTTCTGACAACCTGTTAAGCAGTGGCTTCGATAAGGTTAATTATATAGGCGCATTCAATGCAAACGATAACTGGCTCGAAGGATGGACCAATTTCGATCCGAACAATACAGATTATTAAACTACATCTTTACTGCACAGTCTCATTCATAGAAAATGATAAAAAACCGTATGCCGTGAGGCATGCGGCTTTTTTAGTTCGGGCAGCTTATATCGCATAACCATGCGCTTAGACCTGCCGGATAATAAAAAACACCATCCGATTATCCACGCAAATGAAGTTATTGCCGCAGCCGTATATTCGCCAACTCCTTTCAATGCAGGAATATCGCTATATTGCATCGGAAAATCGCCATTATGATGCGATACAATATATCCGGGCCGCTTCATGCAAATCCCGAGCACGGGAATAAATGACTCCTACTTGCGCCTTGTTTTCTCTATATGGCAACGAATTACCGAATCGATAATCAACAGGAATAACGCTAATATTCCGATATATGCGCTAAGCGCAAAGGATTGTGATCTGAATATATTAAAATCAGGCTTGGGAAATGACCATGTGTGCGGCTCTATCTTCGGAAAGTCAAATGATATCCCCATACTATAAAGGGTAAACGCGCAAACGGCTAACATCGCCACTACTCCTGCGACATAGCCGGAAAAATCCAGATACCTCCGTTTTTTTTCACGTATTTTTACTTCCTTTCGTATTTT
This sequence comes from Tannerella sp., assembly GCA_031257565.1. Lineage (GTDB taxonomy): Bacteria > Bacteroidota > Bacteroidia > Bacteroidales > Tannerellaceae > Tannerella. The sequence continues at coordinate 33,138 of JAIROL010000036.1, forward strand.
GAGCATAGCCTTTTCGTTGAAGCCAAACGGCAATACTTCGTCCGGTATTCCGGCAAACAAACTGCGCATGATATCTTTATCCTTTGGTTCCATAATTATACTCTTTCCATACTCCTTATTAATATAAGTAACTTTTTACGGATACGGAATATTTTTGTTTTTATATTCGTTTCCGTTAGTCCGGCGATAAACGCAATATCTTCCATCGACTTATTATCCTTATAGAAAAGCGTAATCATCGCCCGTTCTTCAGGAGGTAATTGCTCCAACGCCCGATTCAGATAAACGATACGCATATCGGCGTCCGTATCTTCAAAAATTGTTTCATCGGGATCATCCGGCACATTCGACAACATCGCCTCATCTAACGGTATAAACTCCCTTACCCTTTTACGTGTTGTAGAAATCGCGACGTTATAGGCAATACGATAAATCCATGTCGAAAAACTACTATCCCCACGAAATGACGAGAGCGAGCTAAAGGCTTTCACAAACACGTCCTGCGCCAGTTCTTCCGCATCTTCGCGACCGCCGACAATTTTAACAATCAAGGCAAACACCTGCTTGCCGTATCTTTCCAGCAAAGGTGCAAAACTATCAGTCTCTCCTGCAAGGACCTTCTCAATGTAATAATTGTCAGACAGCCTTTCCATTCTATCCGTATAGACGCGCCTCCTGCAAAAAGGTTACAACTGCACGACGACAAAAATAATAAATAATACGTAACTATTGTCTGTCCGAAAACTCCACTTTATTGGAAGCTGTGTTAATTTATTGTAAGTTGCGTTAATAAATGTAAATGCGATGACAGCCTTTTTCCGCTTTTTTGGGTATAAAATATCGTCCTGCCTCCAAAAATAGTTATGAAAGGAGGATCAATTGGTCAGGTGTTCTTCAATTTTTATACCGAAAGACTTTCAATAGAGCTGTTGAAAGCCTTTCGGTAAAATAGTCTGGTTCTACGGGGTTTTATTGTCCGGGTTAGGGCTAATATTATAATTCGTTCTGAACAATATTTGGGTTATTGTTGAGTTCATTGTCAGAGAAGAGATATTCCCACTTCTTGTCTCCAGCAGGTATTTCCATAAACTGAGCAATAGATGCGTTATGATTGCTTGTCTGCTTGGTCCCATTAGGAAGAACAGCTTCTTCGTTGCGGATACACGGCAGGTTCAGACGTTTCAGATCGAAGTAACGGAACCCTTCTCCCCAAAGTTCAATACGACGGTGGAGCAGGATTTCTTCGATCAGTGCGCTGCCTGTATTAGTGGACTTCGTGTAAGCTGGGTCGCGAGTGACAATGAGATCAAACAAAGCTTGTTGTGCGAGAGCATCTTGTCCGTCGCGAGCATAGCCTTCTGCTTCGTTGAGATACATCTCTGCAATACGCATATAAGGGCAATCCACCTGAGGGTCAGCGTGATTGGGTACCAGATATTTATTATTATAATAAGCAGGTACTGATGTAGATTCGTTCGGACGGACGAACGCAGAGCTATTGGCAATTGCTTGGGTAGCGGCAAACATACCCTTTCGCTTGTCGGTATCACTGATTTTATGATACAATACATTGTAAATACATTTCGGGCCATTACGGGAAGTGATGGCATCGGTGTTGCCGAAGAAAACCTGCAATGATGAGAATCCTTCATTTTCGGCAGGAATACGCTTTGTTCCCCACATCCATTCCGAGTTTGATTGATCACAGAAGCGGCTTGGCGTTTCGGTGAAGATAGTCTCGGAAAGTTTGTTTTCTGAAGTAATGGCGGCTTTGGCGAATTGTGCGGCTTCCGCCCACTTACCTTGTGAGAGAAGAACACGCGATTTCAATCCGTTAGCTACGCTCCGGTTGGGTCGGATCTTATTGGTACGTGTAAGAGACCCGTCGAGATACTCGATAGCTTTGTCAAGGTCATCGTTGATCGCTTGGTAAACCTGTTCAACAGTTGCACGAGGTTGTGGCGTCTCCGATGTTTCAGGATCAATAACCAAAGGTACTCCGAGTTGGTCGTTGTTCTCACCCCGACGATAACGTTTGCCCCACATTCGAACCAAGTTGAAGTAATGGGCGGCACGCACAACATACGCTTGTCCTTTGATATAGTCTTTCTCATTTTCCGGACCGGTAGCATCGTCGATGTTGTCCAAGACGGTGTTAACATTGGCAATGATGTTGTAGTGATACTTGTAGCAATAGTTCATCATATTACTGGTGATGTTGCGATGCACACTCCAATTGTAGGACTGCAAGAAGAGAGTGGTACTCTTACCAAAGAGAATGTCTTCACCCATGAGGTCACTCATCACCAACATGGTTTCGTAACCCATGTAGTTTTGGTCCTGATCGCCGTTATAGTACATCAGTTTATAAATACCCTCCATGGCAGCTTGTGCATTGTCGGTATTCATAAAGATTGTACCTTCATCTACTCCTTGTGAGGAGAACGTTTCCAAGAAGTCGGAACTGCAGGAAACGACGGACAGCATCATCACTGCCGATATGATCGATAATAAAATCTTTTTCATATTCTGTAGTTATTAGAATTTCAAATTAAAGCCTATCGTATATACGCGAGCCGGCAGATAACCATCGCCTACAGTTCCATTAAAGTTGTACCGGACGTTCAAACCCTTTCTGGCTGTCATGCGGAACAACATATCGCCGTTGAAATAAATATTAAACGCTTCGATACCATAAGGCTTGAGGATTTTACCCGGAAGATTGTAGTTCAGATTGACGGATGTCAATTCGAAATAGTCGTTGCTTACCAACCAACGATCGGAATAACCACCCGTGCCGCCACCTGCTTGATTGGTTGCAATAGCATCGGTAGCGTCAAGACGTGGTACGTCGGTGATGTCACCCGGATTTTGCCAACGTTTCAACATATCTGCATGAATGCTTCTTCCATAAGTAGTACTGCTCCATGTCATCAATGACTTGTAGTTGCCATCGTAGGTCTTACCACCGAACTGATAGCTGGCATAAAGCGTCAAGTCGAAGTTTTTGTATGACATCTTACTTTGCAGACCACCATAAATCTTCGGAATGGCGCTACCAGCCCACAAGAATTTGGCGTTATTGGTATCGTTGGTCACTTTTTTTCCTTCGTATTCATATACATCTGCCGTTTCCGGGTCTTCGGGAGTGTACATCGAAAGACCGGTCTCTTTATCGACACCTTCGAAGTGGTACATAGAGAACTCGTAGATGGAATGACCTGCCTCGATACGTTTGCTATCGTTTCGATAGGGTTCCACATTCATATCTGTCACCTTATTCTTATAGTGGGTAGCATTGGCGCTGAGTTTCCATCTGAATCCTTTTTGGGGGTTCTTGATAATATCAGCCGAAAGCTCTACTTCAAAACCTTTGTTGACCATAGAGAAAGCATTGGTGTAGATTCTACTGAATCCTGTGGAAGGATTGAGCGGCATACTGTAGAGCATATCGCCGGATTGTTTGGAGAAGAACTCGACAGTACCGCTCAGGCGTTTGAATAAAGCAAATTCTAACGCAATGTCAGCATTTGAGTTGGTCTCCCATTTCAAATCCTTGTTACCCAGAGTAGAAGTCGGTTTGATGGCAAAGCCGGGTACGCCTGCATTGGAATACAATCCGTAGAGCGACTGCCAAGCATAGTAACCAACACTTGAAGAGTTACCTGTCGTACCGTAAGAAGTACGGAATTTCAACATATCAACCCAGTCTACATCTTTCATGAACGCTTCCTTGTCAATTCTCCAGGAGATACCTGCGCCATAAAAAGAATCCCAACGAGTGTCTTTATAGAATTTGGAAGATCCGTCATAACGGTAGGATAGTTGCAAGACATACTTATCATCGAAGATGAAATCGCCTTTAGTCAGATAAGCTTCGGTGTGATAATCGCTCTGATAAGATGAAAGGTCGTTGAGTTCGGCAAAGTTGCTCAACTCGGTGATTCCTGTTACCATCTGTTGCGAACGTTCGCCCGACATATTGAATATACCTGTTGCCCATGCTTCGTGACCGGCTGTTACGCTCACATTGAGTTTGCCGAACTGTTTTTCGTAGCGCAACAATTGGTTAAAGTCCCATGTAAGGCGTTGAGACGTCTGCTTTACAAGGCGTCCCGGTGAAGCTATGCCTTCTATTTTAGGAGTGTAGTTGCTGCTGTAATAGGTATTCAAGTCTGCTGAGTAATTTGTTGTGAAAGTGAAATCCCGGCAGAACTTTATTTCAGCATATGTTTTGGCTGCCAACAACGAGCGACGATACCTGATCTCATAATGAGGCAGTTCGCCTGCAACGTTGTGTGAACTGTTGATCGGACGAGTGATATGTCCTCCTTCGCCGTTACCAAAGTCGTACTTCTTATTTCCGTTCTCATCTAATATGTACTCTTTTGTGTTGGCATCATGTACGTGAAGCGGATAGATGGGACCTGTATAAAGCGGATAATAGTATGGATCGCCAGTGCCCGGCTCTTCGGCTTCACTAATGTTACCGCTTATATTCACACCGGTTTTTAACCACTTGGTCGCCTGTGTGTTGACATTAGCGCGAACTGAAGCACGGTTGAACTTGGATTTTTTCATATATCCGCGTTCGTTCAAGTAGCCAGCCGAAACGAAGTAGTCCGTTTTGTCTGTTGCGCCTGAGTAATTTAATAAATATTCTCCGCGCAGCCCCAATTGGCGGACACTGTTCGTCCAATCCATATCGTCGGCCCACATAAATTGAACATTGGGATTGATTTTACCGTCGTTGCCCACAATCTCGTTGTTGGGCACATTGTAGGGATTGTAACCCAACATTTCGTAAACCGACTTGTAAGTGGTCGTTTTACCGTTGACGACATAACTGTTGATGGCGCCCGAAGCCAGTTGACCTGCAATACCATAAGGTACGCCATAAGTCATTTTTCCGTCCGCGTCTAACACAGGTTTTCCTTCTTTGTCTAATATAATTGAAGAGTAATGATAAGAGTTGCGTTGCTTCTCCCAATTCAGTTCGTAAAACTGATTGGCATTGACTAAATCGTAGAACTCCATACCCACTTGCGAGAATGATTGCGATGCTTTCACGGTGAACTTAGGCTGTCCTTTCTTGCCACTCTTGGTTGTGATGATTACTACGCCCGCCGAAGCACGCGCACCGTAGAGTGAAGCCGATACGGCATCCTTCAAGATGGTTATAGACTCAATATCTTCAGGATTGAGGTTGGAGAGAGCATCTTCATAAGGAGCGCCGTCTACTACGTAGAGAGGGTCATTGGCATCATTGATAGAACTGATACCACGAATGCGAATAGCCGGAGATGTTCCCGGAGTTCCGGTGTTGTTACCCACTTGTACGCCGGGAGCTGTACCGCTCAACGCTTGCGTTAAGCTTGTGATAGCTCTGTTTTCCAAAGTTTCACTGCTGATCTTGCTTGCAGCGCCTGCAAACGAACCTTTCTTCGCCGTACCGTAAGCCACCACCATCACTTCGTCCAGTACTTTTGAATCGCCTTCCAGATAGACAATCATCTGTTGTCTGACAGGAAGGGTCTGCGAGGCCATTCCTATATAAGAAACAGTGATCGTTTTAGCATCGGCCGGAACATTGTTCAACGTGAACCCGCCTTCCATATCGGTAATAGTACCGATCGTTGTGCCACTTACAAGGATACTTGCTCCGACTACGACATCGTTGTCTTCTTTCGAGAGCACTTTACCTGTTATCCTTCTCGTTTGTTGCATTATCCCGTTTTCTTCTGATGAGACAGAATTAGGGGATACTCCTGCATTGCCGGCCAAAGAGGTCGTCAGCAATGCGAACATGAAAGTCATTCTTTTTAAAATCATAAACAATCATTTTGAATTAAAATTATAGATAGAAACGTTATCTTATATTATGTTACCTACTCGTGTTAAAAAAGCATTTGTTGATCGTTTGTCGTAAGCCATAAAGAAACCACACGCAGAAGTAAATTAAGCGTTGAATATCTTAGTTATGCTCCTTTGTGTTGTGTCATTAAACGTACGTTTAATGACACAACTTTTAGGGACAGATCGGGCGTCCTGTTTTAACCTTAAAAAAGTCATCTTTTAAATAAAGGACTAATCCGGAACGCCCGTTTGGAGCGGTTTTGAAGAAATCTTAAAAATTATTTGTTATTTGTTTGTATTACTTAAATAAAAAAAATACTTTTGTGTCATTTTTAATGACACAGCACAAATGATTATTTATGATTTTAAAAAGAATGACTTTCATGTTCGCGTTGCTGACGACCTCATTGGTCGGCAATGCAGGAGTATCCCCTAATTCTGCCTCATCAGAAGAAAACGGGATAATGCAACAAACGAGAAGGATAACAGGCAAAGTGCTCTCGAAAGAAGACAACGACGTCGTAGTCGGAGCAAGCATCCTTGTAAGTGGCACAACGA
>JAIROL010000058.1 GCA_031257565.1 Tannerella sp.
TTGTCCGGCAATTGTTGCACGGCAATCGTTCGCACCTGATAGAAAACGATTTGTTGTTGGTAACGAAAAATAATTATCTTGTAGATTTGGTTAATGGAGACCTTGTGATTGTGAATAAAATCCACAGCGAGACTCGTGAAGTGAAGAATATCACAGTAAAATCCGGAATAATGGGAACAAAGTCAATTACTGTTTCGTTTGTAAAAGTTGATGTTTTGCCGCTTCACAGGCGTAATTTGCTCGATTCCAATAACGATGAAGCTAATGTTACGAATGATGGCTGTTTTTCCCTGCTCTTAATAGAAAACACTATTTTGCAAGGGAAATTAAGTCTTGATGCAGAAGAAAATACCGCTTTGATGAGAGATTTTATCAGTCGTATGAACCAAAGAGATATTAGAGCGCCGCGTCAAATGGATAAGCCTTCTCCTTACAATGACGCTTTCTTCGACGCGCTGAGACGCGACCCTTATATGAACGCGCTGCAAGCAACTTATGGTTACGTCCTTACCTGTCATAAAGCACAAGGCGGCGAATGGGATGAAGTATTTGTCAATTTATATAACAGTATGTATTCCATGCGGGGTAAAAATCTACTACAGTGGGTTTATACAGCTATCACCCGCGCCAAAGAAAAATTACATTTTGTCAATAATTGGATTTTAGAATAATTCTCGCTTATGGACATCGTTTTAAATACTTTCGGCGTATGCCTCACCAAAGATAACGACGCATTTATGGTCTTGCACAAAGACGGGAAACAACGTATTCCACCCGCAGACGTGAGGTCTATCCTCGTTCATCGTGGCGTACAGATAAGTAGCGACGCTTTGTTACTGGCTATTGCGAACGAAATAGAAGTACTTTTTTTAGAACAGAGCGGCAAACCTGCAGGCAGGGTATGGAGTAATAAATACGGTTCCATATCTACTATACGCAAAGGGCAACTCGCTTTTAGCAAATCGAAAGAAGCCGTGCGATGGATTACCGGAATGATAGCCTCGAAAATTGAAAATCAACAGGCTTTACTCTGGACGTTTGCAGCCTCGCAGCCCGAACTGAATAAGGACGTAGAGAGAACAGCGCTTCGATTGGAAAACTATCGCAAAAAAGTCAGTGGAATGCAGGGTGAAATGGTGTCGGATATCGCCGCTCAACTTCGAGGATGGGAAGGAATTACCTCGAAAATCTATTTTGAACAGATGAACGCTTTCCTGCCTGAACGCTACCGTTTTGAGCAGCGGTCGCAACATCCTGCGACAGATATTGTTAATGCAATGCTTAACTATGGTTACGGTATGCTTTACGGGAAAATAGAAGGTTCGCTCATTTGCGCCGGAATCGACCCTTACGTCGGGATTTTACACCGCGACGAATACAATCGTCCGGTATTAGTATACGACGTCATCGAAAAATACCGTATTTGGGTGGATTATGTCGTATTCAGACTGACTATGCAAAACGTTATCGGCGAAGAATACTATTCAGTAAGAGATGATTGTTCCTGTTGGCTTGAAGGATTGGGCAGACGGGTCGTCATTCAATCGATGAACGATTATCTTGCGGAAATTATTTCTATTGGCGGCGTCGAACGTTCGCGCATGACGCATATCGACCTGTTTACACAGAATTTAGCGCAGAAATTTAAAAAAATGATGTAATGAAACCCGCTCTGTTGTTATCGTATGGAAAACACATTACGCAAAAAGACGACCCGCTGACCGCTGTCGAACCTCAACAGGTTTTTGAAGCAATAAAGCAGCCTGAAGAAAGTGTTAAATCTCAAATCGAACGGCTGCGTTTGGTAAAAACGATTGACAAAAATCAATATGGACTTCTCAAGCGGCAATTGCCCTACTGGGTCTGCGGCGTCTTTAATCCGCCGTACCGACGCATCGAAAATTTCGGTTACACGGAATGTTTTATTGTCGATATCGACCATATCGCCGAAAAAGGACTGGATATAAATTCTCTGCGTGCAAAATTCATTGCCGACAGCCGGACAATGCTCTGTTTCATGTCGCCGGGACAGGATGGATTGAAAATGATGTTCCGTATGAGCGAAAGATGTACCGACGCAGGACGTTATTCCCTGTTTTACAAAGCATTTATCCATGTACTGTCTCAACAGTACGGCTTTGAACAGGTAGTGGACAAAACTACGTCGGACGTGTCGCGGGCTTGTTTTACAAGCTATGACCCGGACGTTTTTTTCAATCCCGACGCCGACGCTATCAACATGAAGGATTTTGTCGACTTCGACAATCCTTTTGAAACGAGCGTATTGGAACATCAGTTGAAAAAAGAAGAGGATGAAAGGAAAAAGAATCATCCCAAAGAAAACGGGCAGCCTAAAGAGACTAAAGGTCCCGGTGAAGACGCTTTTGCTTTTATCAAAGAACGGTTGAATGCCAGAAAAAATGCCGTAAAAAACAAGCCGCAGGTGTACGTTCCGGAACAACTCAATCAAATTCTGGAAAAATTGCGGGAGTATATAGCCGAAGTGAACGTAACAGTGGAAGAAATAGTTGATATTCAATACGGAAAGAAATTCAAATTTCGTACCGGACTTTCGCAGGCCGAAGTGAATCTTTTTTTCGGAAAAAAAGGCTTTTCGGTCGTAAAATCGCCGCGAAAAGGCGTTTCCGAACAACTGAACGAACTGATGACAACGTATATTCAGGCGTTTATCAGCGATTATATTTTGCTAAGTGAAAATCTTGTTTTAAATGAAACTTTTACCGGAGAATCTTCCAAAGAGCAGAACTTTAACCTTATCCGAAGTCAGGCCAAGTTGCTTTATACGGAAAAAAATTACAGGGAGGCTTATACTTTATATCATTCATTGTGGGAAAGTTATCAAGAAAAAATGGATGAATGGGACTGCTATCGCTACGCCTATTGTACCCAAAAAGTAAAAGATAATAAAACTTCATTGGACGTTTGCAGGAAAGTATACCCCAAATATAAGACATTCAAGAATATAAAAGATGTTTATGCATGGACTATCTATTATTCCGAAATTAAAAAGGATAAAATCAATGACGAAGCTACTTTTTACAAGGCAGGGAAGGGAATTTTGGAATTGTCATCGCAGGAAGATGTTTATTCGCCTTACACATTGACGGTTTTTAAAATACTGGATTATTTGAATGAAAAGAGTATTTATCCGGCGGATAAAATTTTGGAATGGATAGAAAAATTGAACCCTGAACTATTGGACGGCAAACCGTTTTCTTTTACCGACAAGGAAGGTAAACAGCGGGAAATAGCCTCCAAAAAAGAGCAATATTATATGCTGTACTCGCGGGCGTTGTTCGAAAAAGGCGCGTTCAATGAATGTATCAAACTGTGTGAAGAAGTTTTAAACGCTTTTGAACAGCTGCATTACGGAAATGAAATATGGTTTAGATGGCGTATTGCGCTCAGTCATAAAGGACTTGGTGAATTTGAGAAATCGCTGCAATTGTTACTCAAACTTTTAGATATTAAAAAAGAATGGTTTATCCAGAAAGAAATTGCAGAACAATACCTTAAACTGGGCGACAATCAAAACTGTTTGAAATATGCGCTTGATTCGGCAACCAATTCGGGAGATATTTTCAAAAAAATTAATCTTTATCATATTCTTGCCGATGTATTGACCCGAATCGGAAAAACGGAAGAGGCAAAACTGCACGCCGATTTTATTAAATCCATCAAAGACAGATACGATAGTAACAGGGAGGTCGAGATCGCTCCGCATTTGAAACAGTTATGGCAAAGGTTGAAGTATGGGGACAACCTTCAATATTCAGGCGTTATTAAATCGTTGCTGCCAAATGGGAAAGCAGGTTTTGTAGAAACCGGAAACGGCAGATCCTATTATTTTTCTATGTGGGATTTCAAGTCCGGTCCGAAGAAAGCGACTGTCGGAACAAAAGTGAGTTTTTATCTGGCAGAAGGTTTTGATGCGAAAAAGAACAGAAAAACTGTGAATGCCGTAAATGTAGAAATTAAAAATTAAAAGATGCCGAGGAAAAAGAAAACAGTATCTTTTACCGAACGGATGTTGAAACTTTACCGGTCGGGATTGCCGAAGAAGTTGCCGCCTCCGGCAGATATCGACGAACTGCTTTCGCTGGACGACAGAGTAAAACAGATTTTGGGAATTGTAAACCGCAAACATAATAATTTACGTATGCTCTTTTTTGTGATGTATGATATAGAAGATAATCGGGTACGTAACCAGGTAGTCAAATACCTGTTAAAGAAAGGATGTAGCCGGATTCAGAAATCCATTTTTCTGTGCGACGCCGAACATGCGGTATATGCACAAATCAAAGACGACTTGGTTGCCGTACAGGAATGTTATGAGAATCATGACAGCATTATCCTTGTCCCTATTTCGACCGATTATCTGCAAGCAATGCGTATTATCGGTAAAAATGTGGATATTGATATTATCCTGAAAAACAAAAATACTCTGTTTTTCTGAAAAACTCGACAAACGTTCTTTGACATATTGGATTTTTTTATAATTTTGCAACCTGACAACAGGTACATTTTTTGTGGTTTTTGTGAACGTACATAAATATAATATTCAATAGTACAATATGTTATACGATGTGCAATCGGATAGCTAATAGCTGCGAAAGCGGCATTGAGACTTTTGTTCTCATTATCATAGATATTCTCCCGATGATCGGATAGCTAATAGCTGCGAAAGCGGCATTGAGACAATAGACAGTGCTGTCATACCCCATAACGGGTAGCATCGGATAGCTAATAGCTGCGAAAGCGGCATTGAGACACCGTATTGCCGTTTAGAAACGGGCTTATAGCCATCGGATAGCTAATAGCTGCGAAAGCGGCATTGAGACCTTATTTTCTTTGGCCATCAGGATTGCCTCTTCATACATCGGATAGCTAATAGCTGCGAAAGCGGCATTGAGACTTCGCAGCGTAACGCCTTGCTTAGTTTACCGGAACTAATCGGATAGCTAATAGCTGCGAAAGCGGCATTGAGACTATATTTCCCAAAGCTACATTAACTTCTTTACCCAAATCGGATAGCTAATAGCTGCGAAAGCGGCATTGAGACATTGGTTATCAACCTTTTTACCTTTGCAATAAGTTTATCGGATAGCTAATAGCTGCGAAAGCGGCATTGAGACCGGGCTTGTTTGCTCTGTATTTTTTAACCGTTTCATTGGATCGGATAGCTAATAGCTGCGAAAGCGGCATTGAGACACTCAAAACAATTGAATATGTGCGCTTTGTTGTTTTTTATCGGATAGCTAATAGCTGCGAAAGCGGCATTGAGACATTTCTAAATTCTATATTACCGTTACGGCGGCGTATCGGATAGCTAATAGCTGCGAAAGCGGCATAGAGACAGCAGCTCCGCCGGTATCTTGGCTCACCAGCAAAATTCTGTGTTTCTTTTTCGATTGGTGAGCTAAGGGTGAAGGAATTTTCCATGATCTTCGAAGTATAGGCAACGACGAATGAGAACCTGCGTTCAGGCATAAATTTGGCTCACCTGTAATTTCCTGTGTTCAGGCATAAATTTCAGATAATCTAAAGAGGATGAATTTCATGTCTGCTACCCCTCCGAGCGAAGCTATGAAAGTTTTAATTTTAGCATTGAAAGATTCGGCATAAGCGTTAGCGGCTCGGCTCGATTGACGAAAAAGTTCAGAATATCTTCTTCATGCTCGTAAACAGTAGCGGCGATGGTATTGAATGATTTAAATTCGGATTCTGCCACTTGATCGTACCGCCTTGTCAGGCTCAGTTTTGAATAAAAATGCGACCGTAAGTTGTTTTTGGTTGATAATTGAATGATTTTTTATCCTTTTTGAATTATATTCTAACAAATATAATTGGAAAAACATTCATATTTGTATTCAAAATAATAGTAGATTCGCTTTTGTGATTTTTTTTATGCGTAATTCTGACGGACCTTTTATGTTAAAAATTAAAATATGTTTGTATGAAAAATTATTTAAGGAGTAAAAATACGTTGATAGCCATTTTATTTAGCTGGATGTTTCTACCGGCTTACGGGCAGGTTTCTTTCGGAAACCCGGAAAAATTAAATGATGAATGGTTATTTCATCCGGGCGATGTGGAAGATTTCAGATCGGCAGACCGGAAACGCTGGGAAAAAGTCAGTCTGCCTCATGACTGGAGCGTAAGAGGACAGTTAAGTCCTGCGCTGGCGAGTTGTACCGGATATCTACCCGGTGGAATAGGATGGTATCACAAAACAATACAGATACCGGCATCCGGAAAAGGAGAAAAAGTGTACCTTTATTTTGAAGGAGTTTACAATCGCAGCGAAGTATTTGTGAATGGAAGATCTTTAGGCAAACGTCCGAACGGGTATATTTCATTTATGTATGATGCGACCCCTTATGTAGAATACGGAAAGGATAATACGATAGATATCAGAGTAGACCACAGCCGGTCGGCCGATTCGCGTTGGTATACCGGTTCCGGGATCTACCGCAATGTATGGCTGGTTTATGCAGATCCTGTACACATTGCTCAATGGGGCGTTTATGCCTATCCTGAAGTCGGCAAAAATAACGGTAAGCTGAATATAGAAGTGGAAATTGATAACACTTCCGAGGAAAACAGCAGCCTTACAATCGTGAATGAACTGTTGTCGGCAGACGGCAAATCGGCAGGAAAATCTTCTAAAAGGCTGACTGTGAGCGCCGGAAGTACGGGCAAAATAACGACATTTATTCATGTAAGCAAACCGTCCCTCTGGTCTTTGGATAATCCGGCGCTGTATAAACTTAAAACAATTGTCCTGAAAGATGGAAAAGAAATTGACCGGACAATTACCGTAACCGGTTTCCGTTCTTTTACGTTTGATCCGAACAGAGGCTTTGCGCTTAACGGCAACCGGATGAAGATGAAAGGAGTTTGTCTTCATCACGATGCGGGCGCGTTAGGTTCGGCCGTTCCGCGCGATGTGTGGAAAAGGCGTATACAGACGTTAAAAAGTATCGGTTGCAATGCCATACGTACAAGTCATAATCCGCAGGCGCCCGATTTGTATGAGTTATGCGACGAACTCGGTATGCTTGTTTTAGACGAGGCGTATGACGAGTGGGAATTTCCGAAACGCAAATGGATGGAAGGATGGAATGTAGGAACGCCCGGTTTTCAGGGATCTTATGACTTCTTTGAAGAATGGGGAGAAACAGATTTGTCGGATTTGGTCAGAAGAGACCGTAATCATGTCTCCGTATTTGCATGGAGTATCGGTAATGAAGTGGATTATCCGAATGATCCTTATTCGCATCCGGTACTTGACGGAGGAGAAAATACCGGATTTACGCAACCTGTTTTCGGAGGATATAAAAAAGATGCTCCCGACGCTATGCGGTTAAGTAATATAGCCAAACGTCTTGTCGCTGCAGTAAAGAAATATGACAAGTCCCGTCCGACAACTGCCGGACTGGCCGGCGTAGCCATGTCGAATGAAACGGAATATCCCGGAGCGCTTGATATTGCCGGCTATAATTATACGGAAAGCATGTATGATTCCGACCATAAAAAATATCCGAACCGGATAATTTACGGAAGTGAAAACCGTCATGACTTGAGCGCGTGGAAAGCTGTAAGGGATAAGGAGTTTATTTTCGGACAATTTTTGTGGACAGGGATCGACTATCTGGGCGAATCCGGACGCTGGCCTTCGCGCGGATTTTATTCGGGATTGCTTGATTTCGGGGGTTTTATAAAACCGAGAGGCTATTTCCGTCAGTCTTTGTGGTCAGACAAACCGATGGCTTACCTGGGTACTTACCCGACGCCCGGAAAAGGCGGCGGTAGCCGGATGACGGATGTATGGTCGCAGCTTGACGCAGTAAATGAAAGAGGCGCTTATGAAGAAAAGATTCCGTCTATGGATGCGTGGCCTGTATGGAATTATGGAGAAGGGCAGTCTATACGCGTTGTTTGCTATACAAACGGGGCAAAAGCGCAGCTTACGCTGAACGGGAAAAATATCGGCGAACCGAAAGACTATGACGACAATACGGGTATTATTTACTGGGATGTTCCTTACGAAAACGGCCAATTGGAAGTCATAGCCTGTGATAGGAACAATAAGGAAACGGCCCGGTATGCAATCCAATCGTCCAAACAACCTTATGCCCTGAAAATTGTATCCGCAGAAACGGAAATTAACAAGAACGGACTGGCGCAGATTGTGATACAGGCGGTTGACGAACATGATATTCCGGTGATGTTATCGGATAACGAAGTAACCTGCCGGATTGCCGGACCGGCGATCTTAAAAGGATTGGAGGCCGGCAATAATAGCGATATGAGCGACTATACGGACAATCATCAACGTGCGTTTAATGGCCGTATACTGGCCTATATACAGTCTACAGGCCAAGAGGGGGAAATAAAGATCCGTTTTACCTCTCCCTGGTTGAAACCTGTGGAAACAAACATCGTCGTAAGATAACAATCAGGCATTGCTAAATAAGTATAGATGTCGAGCATTTTTTATGATATAACCGATTGGTAATCAATATAGCATTTGACTAAAACATATACATAATCAGCAATGCCGAAATTGATATAGAAGGAGCCGAGCAGATAATCGATGACGGACTTGATTACATCTCGGGCTTTTCAGGTATTGCTGTATTGTTATCGATGCATACCGTTTTTTGGGATGATAAAGCTATACTTTGCCCGGGATAAACTTGCAAGATAAAAAGCAGAAAGCAAATAAGAACCACAGGGCGGTTTGTAACGCCATATTCCGACGGCTTCCTGCTTCCTGCTTTCTGCTTTCTGCCGACATATCACAAAACCATGCCGCGTGCAGTATAAAACTACAGAACGTTTGATGCCGGTTTTTCGTAAATTTGATATTTATTCCGATAAAGAAGAATTTATTTCGGAAGAAGAATTGAAGATTATGATGCTGGCCGAAGATAAGTCTCCCATGTGGGAATATCGGACCGGACGTTTCTTTACTTTGATCCTGAAAACAAAATCAGGCGTCTGATTACATTAGAAGAAAAGCCTTAAAACTTTCAAAATCTTTTCCGAGAGGGATACTCTTTTTTTCTCCTTTCATGAATTTTTGCAATTCGGCAGGGATTTCAATATCGGAATGGAGTATCCTGTCAACCGTTTCCTTGAACTTGGCAGGGTGGGCTGTTTCTAAAAATATACCCGTTTCTTCCGGTTTTAACCGGTAATCGGCAAGCGCCTGATATCCGCAGGCGCCATGTGGGTCAGGTAAATATTTACAGGCGTTGTAAACGTGACGCATTGTGTCGGCGATTTGTTCATTTGTGTACCGGTAGCCTGAAATAAGTGCGGCAATCTGTTTGTGACTGTTTTCGAATAAATCAAGTATACGCGCAAAATTGCTCGGATTACCTACGTCCATGGCATTGGCGTATGTTTCTACTGATGGGCGCGGATTATATTTTCCGCTCTGCAGATATTCAAAAAACACGTCGTTCCGGTTGTTGGCGGCGATGAAATGTTTGACAGGTAATCCCATTTTGCAGGCAAAAAGTCCGGCGGTTATATTACCGAAATTACCGCTCGGCACACAAAAGATTAATTCGTTGGCCCTGCCGATCCTGTCTAACTGCGCATAAGCGTTGAAATAATAGAATGATTGCGGCAGGAGCCGCGCCACATTGATCGAATTGGCAGATGTAAGTTGCAGGCGCTCATTCAGATCATCGTCAACGAATGCGGCTTTAACCAGCGCCTGACAGTCGTCAAAAGCGCCGTCTATTTCAAGCGCCGTAATGTTTTTACCTAATGTTGTAAACTGGCATTCCTGTATCGGACTGACTTTCCCTTTCGGATAAAGCACAAATACGTTAATGCCCGGCACGCCCAGAAAACCGTTTGCCACAGCTCCTCCGGTGTCGCCGGAGGTTGCGACAAGCACGTTTACTTCGCGGTTTAATCCTTTACGCAAAATGAAATAACTTGACAGGCGGGCCATAAAACGCGCGCCGACGTCTTTGAATGCAAGGGTCGGTCCGTGAAACAATTCAAGGCTGTAAATATTGTCATTTACGTGTACGACGGGTATATCGAACGAAAGCGTATCTTTTACGATATCGCTTAGTGACTGCGGATTCATATCTTCTCCGAAAAAGGCCTGTGCCACAATGTCTGCGATTTCCTGAAAAGACTTGTTTTTCATTGTTGCGATGACGCTTTTGTCAATAGTCGGAATATGTTCGGGCATATAAAGCCCCTTATCGCCCGCAAGACTTTTAATGACTGCTTCTTCCAGATTTGCCAAAGGCGACTGTTTGTTTGTGCTGTAATATTTCATTTTTGATGTTACGCTGTTTAATCGTTTGGTAGTGTCATGAATGATTATAAATATACGAAATGCTATCAACCGGTTTGAGGCGCTAAAAATCGTTTCATAAAGTTTCCGGGAACGCCGCCAATTGTACGCTTGGGTACGCTTATCTGATATTTGCGATTGAAATGATATCGGCAAAAACGCCTGCTGCAGTCACATCTGCACCGGCGCCGTATCCTTTGATGATCATCGGATAGTCATGATAGCGTTCCGTCGAAATCATTATGATGTTATTGCTGCCCTCCAGTTCATAGAAAGGATGATGACTTCCAACTTCCATTAGTCCGACTTCACATTCTCCGCTGTTCATACCGGCTACAAAGCGTAGACGCTTGTTTTTGGCCGCGAGTTTTTTGCGTTTTTCTTCGAACTCGGCGTCAAGCTCGGGAATGCATTTCCAGAAATCTTCAATCGAGCCGTTGAAATATTTTTTCGGGATAAAAAGATTTGTTTTAACATTTTTCTGTTCCACCGGATATCCGGCTTCGCGTGCAAGTATTACCAATTTGCGAATAACATCCTTACCGCTCAGGTCTATACGTGGATCCGGTTCTGCATATTTTGCATCGACAGCCATTTTTACAGCTTTGCTTAATGGAATATCTTCGCTTATCGTATTGAATATAAAATTCAGCGTTCCGGATAATACGGCTTCAAGTTTCAGGATATGGTCGCCGCTATTAATAAGGTCGTTCATTGTGTTGATGATCGGCAATCCGGCTCCCACATTTGTTTCAAACAAAAATTTTATTCCGCGTTTACGCGCGGTTTCTTTCAGTAACGTATAGTTTTTGTAAGACGAAGATGCGGCTATTTTATTTGCTGCAACGATCGAAGTATTCTTATTTAATAGCGTTCCGTACAGTCCGGCTATTTTTTCGCTCGACGTACAATCAATAAAAACGGAATTGAAAATATTCATTTTTATGATTTCATCCCGAATAATGGCCGGGGATGAGTCCACTCCTTTTGTTTTGAGTTCTTTGATGCAGGTCTTAAGATCCAGACCTTCGCGGCGCATCAGCATTTTTCTGGAATTTGCTATTCCCACCACATTCAGTTTTACGCCGTTTTGTTTCATCAGTTTTTTCTGTTGGCGCTTGATTTGCTCCAGTAAGTGTCCGCCTACTGTTCCTACCCCGGCAAGGAACAGGTTCAGCATCTTATATTCCGACAGAAAAAACGAGTCATGTATTGAGTTTAACGCTTTACGAAGAGATTCGAGTTTGATAACGAATGATATATTTGTTTCGGATGCTCCCTGTGCGCACGCTATAACGCTTATACCCGCACGCCCCAGCGTTCCGAACAGTTTTCCTGCTATACCGGGCGTGCGTTTCATGTTTTCGCCGACAATGGCGACCGTAGCAAGTTCTTTTTCTGCAACAATATCATCGATTTCACCTCTGGAACGCTCCGGCGCAAACTCTTCGTTGAGGACCTCTACCGCTAAAGGCGCATCTTCATTTTTCACGGCAAATGTCGTATTATTTTCCGAGCTGGCCTGCGATACCATGAATACGCTTATACCGCTTTTCGCTAAAGTGCGGAATATCCTGTAATTGACGCCGATAACGCCTACCATACCCAAGCCTTGTACGGTAATAAGACAGGTGTCATTGATCGAAGAGATGCCTTTAATGATCGCTTTGTTTTCTTTTTTTCCGTCTTTCTTACCATCCTCTTTTGATATGAGAGTTCCCGGAGCTTTCGGATTGAACGTATTGCATACCCTGATGGGGATATTTTTATGAAATGCAGGGTAAATCGTTGGCGGATAGATTACTTTCGCTCCGAAATTACAAAGTTCCATAGCCTCTGTAAAGGATAGATGATCAATGACGTAAGCGGAATTTATAACGCGCGGGTCTGCCGTCATGAAACCGTCTACATCCGTCCATATTTCAAGCATTGAAGCGTCAAGCGCCGCTGCCAGAATTGAAGCTGTGTAATCGGAGCCTCCGCGTCCAAGATTAGTGATCTCGCCGTCGTCCATACTCGAAGAAATAAAACCGGGGACCAATGCAACTTCAGGTATTGCTTTGAACGCCTTTTTTATCAATTTATTTGTCTGTTCAAAATCGACAACATGTCTGTTAAACTGTTTATGTGTTTTTATAAACTGGCGGGAGTCGTATAATTTTGCATTTTTAATTACATTCGAAATAATAATAGAAGATAGTCTTTCTCCGTAACTTACAATCGTATCGGATGTTTTCGCCGATAAATCTTTTATCAGGAATACTCCGCGATAGATATTTTCCAACTCATCGAGCGTTTCCAGTACTTTTTTTGTAACCAAAGCTTGTCTGGACTTAGGAACAACGCCTTCTATCACAGATTTGTGGCGCGCGACTATTTCGGTAAATTCTTTTTTATAGGAGTTATCGCCATTCGAAGCTAATTTTGACAAATGTACCAGGTTGTCCGTTATTCCGCCGAGAGCGGATACGATCACAATCACCGGCTCGTCAATAGCCTCTACTATTTTTTTTACGCTAAGGATACTGTTCACGGAACCTACGGATGTTCCGCCGAATTTCAATACTTTCAT
>JAIROL010000189.1 GCA_031257565.1 Tannerella sp.
ACCAACGGTCTTTTAGCGAAGCGTTAAAAAAACGGCTTGCGTCAAAGATTTATGAATAGAGTGAGTTCAATACAAAAATTTTTTATATGTGGCAGGAAGCAGCAATCATCGTTATAGCAATACTTGTAGTAGGGTATGTCGGATATAAAATCTATTGTCTTTTCACGAAACCTGTTTCTCCCTGCGATACTTGCGCCGGTTGCTCTCTTAAAGAACAATTGGGAGAAAAGAATCTTGACTGCAAGGAGTTTAAGAAGAAAAAGTAAATAATTGCGGCAAATCGTTTGTTGTTTAAAAAATATTTTTTTACATTTGCACCCGCAATAAGGAATTGCACGGGGTGTAGCGCAGTCCGGTTAGCGCACCTGCTTTGGGAGCAGGGGGTCGTGGGTTCGAATCCCGCTACCCCGACGAGGTTTAGAAAAGGCTTAGCAATAAGCGATTTATAAACAAATAACTGTCTGTTAAAATCTGAGACAGACAATAATAGACAGTGTTAGTGTTCATCTTTTTATTTTTTAGTGTTGCAGCAAAGAAAATAAAATTAAAATGGCACGAAGAAAAAAAGAACGGTTATGTTACCCGTCGTTAAAAGTCTTGACAAAAGGCTTGCACCAGCCATTACAACCGATGCACGGGACATAACCGTAGAATATCTCACTCTAATTACGGACACAAAAAAGCCGAACTCTTTCGGCGGATGCATCCGCCTTTTGTCATTTAAAAACTTTTAACGTCGCAAAGATGCGTTGGGAATTTGAGATGAGCAATTTTTTTTGAAAAAATGCGTGTATAGGAGAAAATTATTCAGCTATTTATCGGAATAATGGTCTAAAATAGAGAGTACGTAAATGTTTTCGTTGTTTATTTCATAGACAACCCTGTCTTTTTTGGAAAGTTCACGCGACCATTTTCCGGCAAGTTCAAATTTCAGAGGTTCCGGATTTGCGAATCCTTCAAAAGGAGATTCCAAAATACTCCGCAAGATTCGTTCAAGTTTGTTTTTAGCAGCCTTTTGTCCGCTTTTTTTGATTTGTTCAATATCATGCAGGGCTTTGGGGGAGAATGTTATTTCCATAAGTCCTCAATGGTCATAGTTTTCCCTTTTCCGGATTTAATATCTTCTTCTGCCTGTTTAATTATGTCGACGTATTCCTTTTTATAGGGAGAGACCTGCTTCGACGCTTCCCTGTCGGCATCATCTTCCTCCGACATAATAAGAATTCTGGCTTTTCCTCGCTTCAAGACAACCAGAGTTCCCTTTTCTACCATATTGAAATAGTTTTCCGGATTTTCAATGAACTTTTTCTGTGAAATTTCTATTCGTTCCATATCATTAATTTTTTTGGGCAGGTCAAATATGAAAACAATTTTTGAGATACGCAAAGATTTTGCCTGAAAATTACTTATCTTTTCCGAAAACAGCTGGCTATGGATTACAAGGATACTCAAATATGGGAATTGCAAAGGAAGTTACAAAAGCTGGATAGCTTTGTGACGAATCTGTCAATCGTCGCTGCCGCAGTTTCCGTATTAACAGCGCTAATATTATATAAAGATTTCATCTTGTTAATTTTCAGGTAAGAACTCTATTTCAATAATAAACTGAGAATAGCAATAATTATGCTTATAAGAGCAATTATAAACGTATATCTTTTCCATTTCACTTCATTTTTCTTCGAAGTGTTAACTTTATATTCCCGCAAAGCCTGAATGCCTTTTTGCGACAGCAAGAAAAAAGTCCGCCATAAAAAGCGGACTTCAAAGTACAGGGCGTGTCAAAGAGAGTTCTTATCAGAACTGCACCGTACTTAATTTTTTTGATATGGCATGGATACCGTTTTCTATTTTCTTTCGTTGCTCTTTTGACGCAAAGGCCAAACCATTCTTGTATTTCCGCATCAGAGATGAATTGATTCCGATTTCAGAAACCAGTTCGGAGACATTAAAGAACGGACAGGTTTTTTTTTCCTGTGCGGCGTCAGTCCGGTCGATTTGTTTCATTTAAGGAAGCCGGACGGGAATAACCGCATCATCTTCATCCGTCAAAAAGAACTGAACGAAGCGCACGAAACAATCAAACTGTCCCTTCAACCCGAAGCGGAAGAAATAATAAGCCGGTATAAAGCCGGAGAAGAATCAGCATACCTGTTGAACTTTGAAAGCAAATACATCGCCTACAATTCATTCATCCATTTCATCTCAAAGAAAATAGGAGAAATAGCAAAGATCGCCGAATTAGACGGCATCACGCTATACTGGGCGCGCTATTCATGGGCTACAATAGCCGACAGTATCGGCATAGAAGAAAAAATCATATCCAAAGTCTTAGGACACGTAGACAAATCCATAGCCGGTCGCCATTACATAGTGTTCGACTGGTCAAGGGTTGATCGTGCAAATCGTGCGGTGATTGATTTTGTGCTGCGAAAAGGCCGAAAACAGGATCAGTAACAGCAAAGCCCTGAGTTTCTTGCAAAATCCCGGCCTCTCGCCAATATTACAGCGCCGGATGTAATTATTTTCAAAAGGCGTCGATCACATAAAAATCTTGATAAAAACTCTGTTTAAATACCCGTTACTGTCGACACTTTTCACTACGATTTTTAATCTGCTGCCTCCTTTTTTATAAAAAACAGAAGAATGAACGGTTTTTACATACCCGACAAAATTGCCATCCTTAAAAATTTTTACAGCCTTCGGGTCATATCTGTTATTTTTTTCGTATTCCCACTGCAATATATCTCCGGCTGCAATCACATCCGCTTTAATTTTGTTATGTGACAGGCCGCAAATTTCACTTGTGAAAGATAAATCTTTTTGAGGCATGTAATCGGCCAAAAATTCAAAGTTATCGGTTGCCAGCAAACCTTGCGTATGTGCTAACAGATAGTATTTGTCATCTTTGCATTCCGGTTGTATTTCCCAGAAATCATAATATTTCCGAATATCTTCTCTTTCGGATTTGGTGAGACGCTGACCGAATATCTCCAGTACGTTTTCCGTATATTCTCTGGACAGGTCGGGAAAGCCGGTATATGGCATAAACCCGATATTTGCGGCTTCTTTCTGTGATACAAGATAGCGAAAACGAACGCCCTGAGTACTGTTCCTGCGAATAATACCTACCCTGTGACGGCGTTCACCTGTCGCCCGCCGCCATGCTAAATATATATTACCCAATGACTTCATTTAATATATCTTTTAATCTTTCAAATCGTAAAGATAGCAATTTTACAATCAGGTTCTTTCTATTTTCCGGCATTTTTTGTTCTTTTAAGTTTTCCGGCAAATCCAGGTCTATGTTATTCACTGTCTTTTCTATTTCTTCGGTTTTAAATATGCTTGCAACTCTTTTTATTTCATTTTCAATCACTCCGCGATATTCAGTTTCTTTTCTAATTTTATTAATCAGTTCATAATGGCTCAATTTGTTGTCTTCCCATCTGATTTCACACTTATCCCTATCAATATACGATTCTAACATTTTACTGTTTTGCAACATTTTGTTTACTTTTTCATCTGTAAGTTCCCTGCCAAGGCAACTCCCGCTATCATAAATTGGGGAAAATTCTCCTTTTATTATATTTGCAATAATATCCCGTTCTCTTTTTTTTATTTTTAATCTCCAAAACAGTTTAGGCAAGACGGTATCAAGTAATTTATTTTTGTCCTTTTCGTCGTCCCTGGACACACCTTCTATGTTTGGAACGATAAAACCCCAATTTTCCTGATGTCGATCGCCATTTCCGATTAAACTGTCAAAAATAATCGTTTTAACGAGACAGTCCATTTTGTCTTTCAGTCGATATTCGGATAATGCTTTTTCGATAAAACGAAAGGTGTATTGAGAGTATGAGCCTTTGCTATCAGGGTTGTACCCGGGATCATAACCGACAAGGTAATCAATGCCTTCGGACAGTTTATTTTTGTTAGTATCAATCATTGATTTTGAAATACAGCCGATTTCGCCTTTGTGACAGGCAATGTCATAGCGCAGCACATTAAACCCCAATGCTTTGCCTATTTCAGATGCAATAATTTCCGACCAAAATTCATATTTATAGTCGATCACTTCTTTTTTCAGGGATGTTTTGAAATAATACAAATTACCGGTCTGCGGATTCTCGAAAATTGCCTTGTTTCGAGTGCCTCCGGTTTGTAAATGCCGTTTTTCCTGCCATTCGGATATGTCGTAAAATTCTGCCATTCGAAAGTTGTTAATACCATTCTTTTATCTCATCATTTCTAATTATGGTGAATTCACCATAATTGCTTTATTTTTAAATTGACAATTTACCTGTTTATTTTGCATCTTTGCCATAAATTTTAATTCAAGTCATTATGCCGGAACTTTTAAAATCTACGATTCAATACTATCAACCGTTCCGTGACCGCGGGATTCTTTATCATGCCTTCCGAGTAGTCGATTCCCGAAGGTGTGTCATTCGACGACATCGTCTCCCTGTTTAAAAAACGGGAGCCAATACCGTACACAGAAGACCAGGCGCCTGTTTTTTTACCGGTACCGGAGGTGGTGTTGCCGGAATATCCGGTCGAGTAAGACAGGGATTACTGTTTGGCTGCCGCTAATCCAATGATAACTCCCGGCACGATTATCGTAAAGAAAACTATTGTAAAGACAGTATCCCCCGCACTAAACTTTCTCTCTCCCTTCACTTGATTGCTCCTTACATATCTCAACATACCGTTTTGGTCAAACAGAAATCTCATGTAAGTATCTTCCTGTTTCCGTGCGCGACCGCGCCTGTCAAAAGCATATCCATTTCCGTAATATACATAGGCATATCCCCCGCTCGCCGTGTCTTCAACCTCTTCCGGCTCTCCAAATTCAAATTCGACATCCTCAACTGTCGCCCCCTTAAACTCCTTCTTTAATTCCGGTTCAACACTTACATAACGCGTCGAAAAACAGGACGACAACAGCAGCGACGCCAATAATAACACGGCAATACTCTTCATACTCTCTCTCTTTATCCGTTCCATGGTTCGTTATTTTTTAGTTTATAATTTATCTCATAATTGTCAGATTGCCGTTCTCTCCGTTCTGTCTTTCATATTGCCTTCAAATCAAAGTACATTGTGCGGGTATCTTCGTCGACATCTTTAGTCGTCAAAAATTGAAACCTGTTTTTCTCATAAAAATCCAAGGCAGAGCGATAGGCATCCACTGTTATAAAACGACAACCGGCATGATGTTGTTTGTGAATATACATTTCACGTATGCTTAAAAGTAACAACTTTTCTAATCCCGAACCTGCAAATTTTTTAGCTACCGCCATCCGACCGATTTTAACGGCTGGATAAGTTCTGCGTCTTTTGCTATTTGGAATTTTACGCCCGACTTTATTCCAATGTCTTTTTTCTTCTTCCGTTGGAATTGCGCTTCGGGTCAAACCATCGCAGGAAAGGCAAAAATAGGCGGCAATTTCATTGTCAAATTCCACTAAACAGGTAACTGCCAACATTGATTCTAAGTAGTTCTTTGCATCATTAAGCAAAAACTCATTCAAATCAATGTCGCCGCAATCGAAAGTCGCAATGGGTGTATTTTCCTCTAAGCGAATGATCTTGATTTTTTCTAAAATCAAACTCATAAGGGGAAATCCGCTACCCTTTTGAACCATTCGTATGCCTTGCGCTGTTCTTCCCTCTCTTTGGAAGATATTTTTTGCACATTGTCCATTGCTTTTGCAAAACGATGCGCATCTTTACCCGTGAGTACAGGCGTGGGTTTTATTGGTCGTGCCATAACTTTTCTTTTTTATTTATTTTCCTGATATAAATAACGTACTAAATATATCAATTATTACTTTGATGTTAATCGTATTATGTTCAACTTCCTGCACGCGCAGTTTTTGCATCGCCCACAGTATCTCCCCTTTTTTGGGTGAGTTCCGCAATTGTCTGTTGCTGCAAACTTATTATATCCGTAAGCGCTTTAATGTGTTCGGCTATCCCTTTCGGAATGGTCATTATACCTTCCGATATGGGTATGACATTATCATCGGCCGGATTGTCTTGTTTCTCCATGTCGCCACTTCCATTTATTAACCATTCTAAATTAAGCCCAAATGAGCTTGACATCTTACATACAAATTCAAAACTCAACTTTCTTTTTTCATTCAAATAATTATTTACAGTCTTTTGAGGTACATTTATCACCTTAGATAAACTCGTCGGATTTAGCCCTCTTAAGTCTATAAATCTTTTAATCCTTTCAATTACAGCATTTTCCATCAATTGCATTTTTTTCGTTTTTCCAAATCTTTCAAAACACTATATGCTTCTGATAATAATTGCATTTGCACCGTTGTATTCCTGTCCGTATTTTTATCCGGATACCACTTTTTTGCCATTAATTTATATGCGGCCTTAATTTCTTTCTGAGTGGCCTGCGGAAAAACTCCGAGTATTTTATAATAGTCAATAGCATCTCTCGACTTCTCCGGTTATAACAGGTTTTTTCATCACCTCCTCATTGTCGGCAATCCGATTTTCCGGATTATTACGGTCCTCTACATTATTATATATATCAGCCAGAGGCAGAAGCTTTTTCCATGCTCCTCTTGCCTGTTAGAAGCCAATTTATTGAACATTCCGGAAATAGTTCAAGTACCCTAAAGATTGTTTTAGACGAAATTGTCGTTTCTTCGTTGATCTGCCTATTCAATGTCCTTTGTTCTTTTTTATCTATCGCTACGGAATTTACTTTTTTACCTTGATTTTTAAATAGATACTGAATTCTTTCTCTCATTTCTTTTTCTCTGTCATCTCCCATATCAATTAATAATTAGTTATTTATGATACATCATAATTTATAATCAGTCTAAATAGACATATTTGTCTTATTTTGTGCTCAAAAAATTTAATGCAAGATAAATCTGTCTTATCTTTATCCCCGTAATCCAAAAACAGATGCTCTCAAGCGTGAAAGGTCAGGATGCAAAAAAGGCTGTCCCTGACTTGCGCAACATAGTTCCGGAAAAACTTTTGCAATATACGGCTTTTTTCTTTGATATTGACGGCACAACGGCAATTTGTGCGAGAAAAAATAAATTTTAGTCCACGATACGAATTGATGCCCTTTCCGGTTTTCCGGTTGCAATTCGTGTCGTGGATGTTTTTTTAAACTAAACTTGTATGAGAACAAAGCAATTTTTATCTGAACTTATGCGCCTGGCCTGGCAGTTCGTCAAACGAAACGGCTTTACAATGGCAGAAGCAATGAAGGTCGCCCGGGCAAACATGAAACTGCGACTTGCAATGAAAACGCGCATCGTCAAATTCTACTTTCAAAAGGTAGACGGTTCGATACGCGAGGCTTACGGCACGACGAGCGACAGTATTGTACCTGCAACCGCCGGCAATGACACGAGCAAGAAAAACGACACTGTTCAAACCTACTTCGATACAGGGGGTCGTGGGTTCGACCCCCGCTACATCAACATCCTGAAAATAAAGTGTTTACAAAAAAATAAACAATTTTTTTTCATAATCCCAAAGAATTTATTGTAAATGGATTCGACTTCCGGCATTGTTTTATTTGTTTTTTCGGATAGGTCAAATTGAAAAAGACTTATTAGTAATCCTCCATCTGACTTATAATTGTACCATCGCTTTTAATTATAATGCGAACGTCCACGTCGCCCCTTTCCATTTCTACATTGTATGATACATCAGTTCCTTTTATTATCCTTTCTATATCATCAAAACGATAGTTTGGATATTTCGATGTTATCTGCTTTTTTATCAAATCCGGCAGGTCAGACTGGTAGATGTCATATATTAACATAACCAAATGGCCTTGCTCGTCATAATATGCTTGGTAGTCAGATCCTCTGATCTCAAATTCTATTTCATATAGAGATGCTGCTTTTTCCCATTCAATATCGTAAGCATTTGGAAAGTCTTTCCTGAATTTTTGTACTAAAAGTTCGGTTGGTACTACATTTTGTGAATACTCCATCTTGAATGCCTGTACCATTTTTTCTATCTCATTGTTATCATATTTTTTTGACATTGACGGATGTTGGGCTGATGCATATAGAAAAGATAATGATGTTAATAATAACAATAGTCCTAATCTTAAAGTTTTCATTTTGTTTTGTATTTTATGTTGTTAAATCAATTGAATATGTAGCTCAGTGTGCATCTGAAATTAGAGTTGAAAGCATTGTCGCCATATATAACCTCTTTCTTATTTACCCTAATAAAGCCATGATCATAGCTCAATCCGAATATAAACTTGTTATATTCTAAATTCAGACCGGCAGTTCCTCCAGCATCGAAGCGTTTTGCAAAATCATTGAAATACTTAATGTTTGAGTCAAGATTCTCATTTGCAATACTTCCTTGTGTTTTCAGATTTCCTGATAATCCGTATCCACCATATACGCCCAATGACGGATATAGTTTGAAACCATTTGTCAGATTGAATTTATAGAATATGCTTACAGGTAGTTGCAGATAAGAAGGGTTGGCAGTAATTTTATAAGATTCGTAATAGTCGTTTTCTTTATCTTTCCCTCCTAATTGAGAATAAAATAAACCTGTTTCAATACCTGATTTCTCAGAGAAATGAAGTTGCCCAAAGATTCCGGCATATAGACCCAATTTGTTTTCCAGTCCGGCGTCTTCATATTGACCTATCATATGGTCATAATCACTTAATGACGAAATGTTAAGACCGCCACGAACCCCGATTTTTAGTTGTTGTGCATTAAGAATAACACAAGAAGATGCTAACAGAAATAATACGAAATACCTTTTCATTTTGTTTGATTTATTAAAGATTTACTTGAAAAAATATACGGATTGCCCGACTCTCGTTAATCATATTGTTGATAAATGAATGTGCCGTTCTCATTGTATATCACTTTCAATTCGGCGTCTGTCCTTTTATTTTCCAACTTGATGATATATCCTTTCACTGTTCCTTTTTGGAAATAAGATACTTCATCTATCATATACTCGGAATACTTTGAGGAAACAGCATTTTGTACAGCAGTAGATACTGTGTTGTATCTTATTTCCTGTGTGTACATTAATAGTGTTCCATCGCTAACATACCATGCCTCGTAGTCAATTCCTCCAATTTCAAAATCTACATTATACACATTGCTAACATAGTCCCAGTCAATATCGCGGGCATTTGGAAAAAGGGTATTGAAGTTTGCAATAATGCCAGAAGGCACATTTGAAGCCAACACATCCATATCCATACCTGAATAATATGCGGCAATAAGGGCGTCTGATTCGTCGTCAGATGTATTTCCTTCAATTGTTGGGGTAGTCGTATTGGCATCGTTCCCCGGTTTTATGGTATTGTCTTCCCACAGATTCCTGGCAATAAATGTACCGTTCTCATTGTAAAAAGCATATACTTCTTCTTTATTTTTTTTCAGATCCAAGTAATAACCGATAATATCTCCTTTGTATACGATCTCTGTTTCATCAAGGATATAGCCCTGATAATCGGTTGCAATAGCGGCTAATACAGCCGGACTCAATTGGCTGTTTGCAATATCATATTTGTACATCAGCAAATTAGCATCGCCATTATACCAGGCCTCATAGTCTATGTGGTTGACGTCAAAGTCTATTTCATATATGCCGTTTGACACTTTCCACTCCACATCGGTTGCTCCGGGGAACTTCTTATCAAATTCGGCCTTAATATTATTGACCGGCTGCGTAGGGGACGATGGAGATGAATAATATGTCGCAATTTGCAACTTTATATCACTTTGTTGTAAATCACTGTTTACATCTAAGGACTCTGAATCGCTACTACAACTTGCCCCCAGAAAAGCGAGAGAACTTAAAACGAAGAATCTAATTAACGTTTTCATAATTTATGTCATTTTAAATAATACTGTTTTTTCTTTGCTTGAAAAAATTTGTTACAAAGGAAATACATAAATCTGTATACAATTAGGAATCTAAAGACGCCCTAAAAAAAATTGGGCAATGGATATCTTCGCTGCATTGCAATTATTTATTATTAATGCGAATCAGTAGTTGAAATTATCCGGTTTGAATTTCGTTACTCAAGTTTCCCACATAAAATAATGGCAGAAAAAAACAAGCGAATAGAAAAAAAAGCAGGGCAACCGCATCAAAATGCGGTTGCCCTGAAACTTTCCTCTTCGAGTTATTATGAACGAACTCTATCAGATAGCGCATGCTTTTTGAAGCGGATTTGCAAAAGTGCGCAGAATGAATGGATTTGACTGTTATCGTGAAAAATAAATGTTTGAAAATTTTGTTGGTAAAAAAACAATCCGTAATTTTGCGGCTCGAAAAAAGGATTTGATACAAAAAACAATATAATTTAAAACTTTATTTATGATCGTAGTTCCATTGAAAGAAGGCGAAAACATAGAAAGAGCCTTGAAAAAATTTAAAAGAAAGTTTGAGAAAACTGGAGTTGTTAAAGAACTTAGAAGCCGTCAGGCATTTACTAAACCTTCCGTGAAAAAGAGAAAAGAGCGTATTCATGCTATTTATGTAAAGCAGTTACAGCAGGCTGAAAGTTGATTGCTTAATTTTTTTTCCGTTTTGTTTGTTTTTTGAGAAAAAAAATCGTATATTCGTTGCATCTTATTGAACGTGACGAAGTGAGGAGATATGTGAATTTGTTTATAGATTATTTGCGGTATGAGCGGAATTATTCGGTTCATACTGTAAATTCGTATTTTAATGACTTGTCCCAATTTGTTACTTTTTTAGAAGAAAAAGCCGTTACGGAAGGGGACGCGTTTGACCTCGAAAGAGTTGATGCGGATATTGTTCGTCAATGGATGATCGAATTAATGAAGCAATCGTTGTCGCCGGCGTCTGTTAATCGGAAGTTGACGTCTTTGCAGTCGTTTTTTAAGTATTTGGTTCGTCAGGAAATTGTGCAAAAGCATCCGCTTAAGTTGGTTTCCGGCCCTAAAAAATCAAAATCATTACCCTGTTTTATAAAAGAAAAAGATATTAATAATCTTTTGGATGCGAATTTGAATGATTCCGGTTTCGAAGAGCTGAGAAATCAATTGATGATTGAAATGTTTTATGAGACGGGTATTCGCTGCTCGGAACTTGTCGGTATAAAAAATACGGATGTAGATCTGGATGCAATGTTACTGAAAGTTACCGGGAAACGGAATAAGCAGCGTTTGATTCCTTTTGCAGATCGTCTGAAAGAGATGATAATGCATTATATTAATGTACGAGGATGCGAGGTTGGAGTAGATTCTTCTTCTTTTTTTGTAAGGAAAGACGGGCGGCCCGTATCGTCGGCTATCGTTTATTATGCAGTAAAGAAGAATTTGTCGAATATTCCTACTTTGGCAAAGCGTAGTCCGCATGTATTGAGGCATACTTTTGCAACAAGCATGTTAAATGACGGCGCAGAGATGAGCGCGGTCAGAGACCTGTTAGGGCATAGTAGTCTTGCTTCGACGTCGGTATATACACATGTAACGTTTGAGGAGTTGAAAAAAGTTTATAACGCTCATCCAAGAGCAAAAAAGTAAGGAGAATTTATTATGGATATTAAAATTAAATCAATTCATTTTGATGCGACGGAGAAATTAGAGGCATTCATCAAAAAGAAAGTTTCTAAATTGGAACACATTTACGAGGGTATTATTATGGCTGACGTCGTATTGAAAGTGGTGAAGCCGGAAACGGTGAAAAACAAGAGCGCAGGTATTCGTATTAAAATCAAAAACGGAGGCTGTTTTGCGGAAAAAATCTGCGATACTTTCGAGGAAGCTGTTGATACGGCGGTAGAAGCGCTGGAAAAGCAATTACTGAAATTCAAAGAAAAAAGCAAGGTTAAATAAAAAAACAGAAAAAAAACCGAATAAATTTTGTGGATTATAAAATAATTTCTAAATTTGCAGCCGTTTCGACCCAAAACGAAGCGGCTTTTTTACGGAAACGCCTCTTTAGCTCAGTTGGCCAGAGCACGTGATTTGTAATCTCGGGGTCGTTGGTTCGAATCCGACAAGAGGCTCAACATGATGGATTTAATTGATCGGGTGGGCTAAAATAATCGGCCTGCGTAGCTCAGGGGTAGAGCGCTTCCTTGGTAAGGAAGAGGTCCCGAGTTCAATTCTCGGCGCCGGCTCTTTAGGCAAAAAAATCAAAGGATGGATGAACATTCTAATTAATATAAAAGGATATTTAAATTATGGCAAAAGAACATTTTAACAGGACGAAACCGCATGTTAACATCGGTACAATTGGTCACGTCGACCATGGTAAGACAACCTTGACGGCAGCTATTACAACTGTTTTGGCGAAAAAAGGTTTTTCCGAAGTACGTTCATTCGATTCTATCGATAACGCCCCGGAAGAAAAAGAAAGAGGTATTACAATTAATACGGCTCACGTAGAATACGAAACTGCTAATCGTCACTATGCACACGTCGACTGTCCGGGTCACGCCGACTATGTGAAAAACATGGTAACCGGCGCCGCGCAGATGGACGGCGCTATTATTGTAGTTGCCGCTACAGATGGTCCTATGCCTCAAACTCGCGAGCACATCCTTTTGGCTCGTCAGGTAAACGTGCCTCGTTTGGTTGTGTTTATGAATAAATGTGATATGGTTGACGATCCGGAAATGTTGGAACTTGTAGAGATGGAAATGCGTGAATTGCTTTCATTCTATGATTTCGACGGCGATAATACTCCGGTTATTCAGGGTTCTGCATTGGGCGGATTGAATGGCGATCTGAAATGGGAAGAAAAAATCCTCGAGTTAATGGATGCTGTTGATACTTGGATTCCACTTCCTCCGCGCGATATTGATAAACCATTCCTTATGCCGGTTGAAGACGTGTTCTCTATAACAGGTCGCGGCACAGTGGCTACCGGTCGTATAGAAACAGGTGTTGTTCATACAGGCGATGAAGTTGAAATCATCGGTTTAGGCGCGGGAAACAAAAAATCTGTTGTAACAGGCGTTGAAATGTTCCGCAAGATTCTTGATGAAGGTCAGGCCGGCGACAATGTAGGTCTGTTGCTTCGCGGTATTGATAAAAACGAAATTAAACGCGGTATGGTACTCTGTCATCCCGGAAAGGTTAAACCTCATTCTCAATTTAAAGCGGAGGTTTATATCTTGAAGAAAGAAGAAGGAGGCCGTCATACTCCGTTCCACAACAAGTATCGTCCTCAGTTCTATATTCGTACTTTGGACGTGACAGGCGAGATCACGTTACCGGAAGGCGTTGAAATGGTAATGCCCGGCGATAATGTAACAATTCAGGTGGATTTGATCTATCCGGTTGCATGTAATGTAGGTCTTCGTTTCGCTATTCGTGAAGGCGGACGTACCGTAGGCGCCGGTCAGATTACAGAATTGATGGACTGATTTTATCATAAAAAACGTATAGCCGGTCTGAAATAGCGATCGGCTATATCTCTACGGAAGTAGCTCAGTTGGTAGAGTACCGGTCTCCAAAACCGGCTGTCGGGAGTTCGAGCCTCTCCTTCCGTGCAAAATTAAATAAAAGTTATCAATGAATATAGTCAATTATATTAAAGTCTCATACAACGAGCTTGTACATAAAGTATCGTGGCCGACAAAGGTAGAGCTTTCCAATAGCGCTGTGGTTGTTTTACTTGCTTCCATAATCATAGCGTTAGTCGTCTTTGCGGTCGATTTCGTATTTGAGCATGCGATGCGTTTTGTTTATGACAATATTTAATCTGCGTTATGTCTGACGTTCAACCTAAATTTTATGTTCTCCGCGCTATCAGCGGGAAAGAGAACAAGGTGCGCGAATACATTGAATCCGAAATGAAAAATTCGGACTTGGGACAATACGTGTTGCAGGTGCTTATTCCGACAGAAAAAACATTTACGGTGCGTAATGGCAAGAAAGTCGTGAAAGAACGCGCTTATTTGCCGGGTTATGTATTGGTAGAAGCAAATCTGGTAGGAGAGGTGGCTCACCGTTTGAGAAATATACCGAATGTAATCGGATTTCTTGGCGGACTCGAACATCCGATTCCGTTGCGTCCCTCAGAAGTTAGCCGCGTTTTAGGTACCGTCGACGAACTGCAGGAACAGGAGGAAGATATTGATCTTCAGTATTTTGTTGGCGAGACGGTGAAAGTGACTTATGGACCTTTCAATGGTTTTACCGGCGTCATAGAGGAAGTCAATGCGGAAAAAAAGAAACTTAAAGTGATGGTGAAAATTTTCGGGCGAAAAACGCCCCTGGAGTTGAGTTATGTACAAGTAGAAAAAGAATAAAACTTTTGTTACGGGAAGTTGACTTCTTTTTGTTTTTTATTTATTATATAGTTAAAAAAAATCAAAAAAATGGCTAAAGAAATTGCTGGACAACTTAAGTTGCAGATTAAAGGGGGAGCCGCAAATCCTTCTCCGCCAGTAGGACCGGCTTTAGGTTCTAAAGGTATTAACATAATGGAGTTTTGCAAGCAATTCAACGCCAGAACCCAGGACAAAGGCGGTAAAGTTTTACCGGTTGTAATTACTTATTATTCAGACAAATCGTTTGAGTTTGTGGTTAAAACGCCTCCTGTTGCCATTCAGTTGATGGAAGCTGCTAAATTAAAAAGCGGTTCAGCTGAACCAAATCGTAAAAAAGTTGCAGAAGTAACTTGGGATACGGTTAAACAGATTGCGGAAGACAAAATCGTCGATTTGAATTGTTTCACTGTTGAGTCTGCCATGAAGATGGTAGCCGGAACAGCAAGAAGTATGGGTATTACGGTAAAAGGGGAATTCCCGGGAGCAAACCAATAAAAGTCAAGTAAAAGATGAGTAAACTTACAAAAAATCAGAAACTGGCTTCGGGTAAAATTGAAAACGGGAAAACGTATACGTTGAAAGAGGCGTCAGCGCTGGTTAAAGAAATTACTTTGACCAAATTTGATGCATCCGTAGATGTTGACGTCCGTCTCGGAGTTGATCCCCGTAAAGCTAATCAAATGGTAAGAGGCGTCGTCTCTTTACCACATGGGACCGGAAAGGTTACCAGGGTTCTTGCGTTATGTACTCCCGACAAAGAAGCAGAGGCAAAAGCTGCCGGCGCCGATTATGTCGGTTTGGATGAATATGTTGAGAAAATCAAAGGCGGTTGGACCGACATAGACATCATTATTACAATGCCTTCCATCATGGGAAAAATTGGCGCTTTAGGACGTATTTTAGGTCCGCGCGGTTTGATGCCTAACCCTAAAAGCGGTACGGTGACAAACGATATAGGTAAAGCTGTAGAAGAAGTGAAACAAGGTAAAATAGACTTTAAAGTCGATAAAACCGGAATCGTTCATTCTTCTGTCGGTAAATCATCTTTCAACGCAGATCAAATATACGATAATGCAAAGGAATTTATATCTACATTGATTAAATTGAAACCTTCTGCAGCCAAGGGTACTTATTTGAAAAGCATTTATCTTTCCTCAACAATGAGTCCGGGTATTAAAATTGATCCTAAATCAGTTGAAGATTAATAACTTAAAAAATTCAGAGACGATGAAAAAGGAAGATAAAGGCAGAATCATAAACGAGTTAACTGAACAGTTAAAGCAGTATCCTCATATTTATCTTACGGATATTGAAGCTCTTAATGCCGAGAAAACAAGCAAGTTGAGAAAAGCATGCTACAAGCAGGAAGTTAAACTTGTCATGGTGAAAAATACATTGCTTAAGAAAGCAATGGATAATGTGGAAGATACCGATTTTTCGGAATTATATAGCGTACTGAAGGGGAATACCGCCGTCATGTTGGCAAATGTAGCGAACGCGCCTGCGCGTCTTATTCAAGAATTTATCAAAGACGCGAAAGATAAGGAAGCTGCAAGGCCGAAACTGAAAGGAGCTTATGTTCAGGAAGGTTTCTATACGGCAAACGATTTGGAAGCTTTGGCTACAATAAAGAGCAGAGAAGAATTGATCGGAGATGTAATCGGATTATTACAGTCGCCGGCCAAAAATATTATTTCTGCATTGCAGTCTAATGGCGGACAGAAAATACACGGACTTTTAAAAACGCTTGAAGAGCGTACATAATTTTTTTTTACAGATTATAAATCATTTAAATCATAACGAAAATGGCAGATTTGAAAGCTTTTGCAGAACAATTAGTGAATCTTACCGTAAAAGAGGTAAACGAATTAGCAACAATCCTTAAAGATGAATATGGCATCGAGCCGGCTGCAGCAGCCGTAGCGGTTGCCGCTCCTGCTGCAAGCGCGGCGGTAGTTGAAGAAAAAACGGAATTTGACGTCGTTCTTAAGTCGGCAGGCGCTAATAAACTGGCAGTTGTAAAATTGGTGAAAGAGTTGACCGGTCTTGGTTTGAAAGAAGCAAAAGACCTGGTTGACGGCGCTCCAAATAATGTTAAAGAGGGCATAGCTAAATCAGATGCTGAAGGCATTAAAAAAAGTCTGGAAGAAGCAGGAGCGGAAGTTGAGCTTAAATAGTTCATATAACCCTGCCCGGCAGGTAAATGGTTAAGGATCCCACTATCATGGGGTTCTTAACCTTTTTGTGTCTATTTTTATTATTAAGTTCAATTAATTCCTACGATAGATGTCTTCAACAACTAAAACCCAACGAATCAACTTTGCTTCGATAAAAGATCAACTTCCTTATCCTGATTTTCTCGAAGTACAATTGAAGTCATTTCAAGACTTTCTCCAATTAGATATGCCCCCGGAGAAGAGAAGAAAAGAGGGGCTTTATAAAGTATTTACAGAAAATTTTCCGATAGCAGACACACGCAATAATTTTGTGTTGGAATTTCTTGATTATTATCTGGAGCCTCCACGTTATACGATGGAGGAATGTATAGCGCGCGGATTAACATATAGCGTGCCTCTTAAAGCAAAAATGAAACTGTATTGTACGGATCCGGAACATGAGGATTTCGATACGGTTATTCAGGATGTTTATCTCGGTCCGATTCCTTATATGACAAATCGTGGAACATTTATCATCAATGGCGCCGAGCGTGTTGTCGTTTCTCAATTACATCGTTCTCCGGGCGTATTTTTCGGACAAAGCGTACATGCTAACGGAACAAAACTTTATTCGGCGCGCATTATTCCTTTTAAAGGATCATGGATCGAATTTGCCACAGACATCAATAATGTGATGTATGCATATATCGACCGTAAAAAGAAATTACCCGTAACGACTTTATTGAGAGCCATAGGGTTTGAAAGCGACAAGGATATTCTTGAAATATTTAACCTGGCAGAAGAGGTAAAGGTTACGAAATCAAACCTGAAAAAATATGCAGGCCGTAAATTGGCTGCACGCGTGCTTAGAACATGGGTCGAAGATTTTGTTGATGAAGATACCGGCGAGGTTGTTTCCATTGAACGTAACGATGTGGTTGTCGACCGTGAGGCTTCACTGGACGAAAATAATATAGATGTGATCTTTGAATCCGGGACCCAGCATATATTATTGCATCGCGAGGATCAAAATCTGAACGATTATGCTATAATTTACAATACATTGCAAAAAGATCCGAGTAACTCGGAGAAAGAGGCCGTATTGTATTTATATCGTCAGTTGCGTAATGCGGAACCTGCAGATGATGCAAGCGCGCGTGAAGTCATAACGAATCTGTTCTTTTCTGAAAAACGTTATGACCTTGGAGATGTCGGACGTTTTCGTATCAACCGTAAGCTTAATCTTCAGATAAGCGACGATATAAAAGTTTTGACAAAAGAAGATATCATTGAGATTATCAAATACCTGATACAATTGATAAACTCGAAGGCCGTTGTTGACGACATTGACCATTTAAGTAACCGACGCGTTCGTACGGTTGGCGAACAGCTTTATAACCAGTTTGGCATAGGTTTGGCGCGTATGTCGCGAACCGTTCGCGAGCGAATGAATGTTCGTGATAATGAGGTGTTTAAGCCTATTGATCTGATTAATGCAAAAACCATTTCTTCGGTTGTAAATTCATTTTTCGGAACAAATGCGTTATCTCAATTTATGGATCAGACAAATCCGCTGGCAGAGATCACTCATAAACGTCGTTTGTCGGCGCTGGGACCTGGCGGATTGTCGCGTGAGCGTGCAGGATTTGAAGTGCGTGACGTCCATTATACGCACTATGGACGTCTTTGTCCGATTGAAACGCCTGAAGGTCCGAATATCGGTTTGATATCTTCACTTTGTGTTTATGCGAAGATCAATGACCTGGGATTTATAACGACTCCATACCGTAAGGTAGAAGCCGGAAGCGTTGATTTTTCGGATAAAGCGCTGGAATATTATACCGCAGAGGAAGAAGAAGCTAAAATTGTTGCACAAGGTAACGCCCCATTGGATTCAAATGGCCGCTTTATTCGCGACAGGGTAAAATCAAGATATGAAGCGGACTTCCCGGTGGTAAATCCGGAAGAGGTCAATTTGATGGACGTGGCTCCTACGCAGATTGCTTCTATTGCGGCGGCATTGATTCCGTTCCTTGAACATGATGATGCAAACCGCGCTTTGATGGGATCAAACATGATGCGTCAGGCGGTTCCGTTGATTCATGCGGAAGCTCCTATCGTTGGTACGGGTATCGAAGCGCAGGTTGCATGTGATTCCCGTACGCAGATTATGGCAGAAGGCGCAGGGGAAGTGATATATGTTGACTCTACTACTATAAAAATAAAATATGACCGTACGGAAGATGAAGAATTTGTTAGCTTCGAAAATGCAGTCAAGGTATATTATATTCCGAAATGGCGTAAAACAAACCAGAGTACAACGGTAGACCTGCGTCCTGTCTGTGTTCGCGGACAGCGCGTTGAGAAAGGAGAAATCCTTACGGAAGGTTATTCGATACAAAACGGAGAACTTGCTTTGGGGCGCAACGTTAAAGTTGCGTATATGCCTTGGAAAGGGTATAACTATGAGGATGCTGTTGTACTCAACGAACGCATTGTACGTGACGATATATTTACCTCCGTTCATGTGGATGAATATATCCTGGAGGTTCGCGAAACAAAACGCGGCGCGGAGGAACTGACGTCCGATATTCCGAATGTTAGCGAAGAAGCAATTAAAGATTTGGATGAAAGAGGAATTGTACGCGTAGGCGCTCATATCAATCCGGGAGATATCATCATTGGTAAGATTACTCCTAAAGGAGAATCGGATCCTTCCCCCGAAGAAAAATTATTGCGCGCAATATTCGGCGATAAAGCGGGAGATGTGAAAGATGCTTCATTGAAAGCAACCCCTTCATTACATGGCGTTGTTATCGGAACAAGTCTTTTTTCAAGAATTATTAAGAATAATAAGAATAAGAATAGTCGTCAGACAGAAAAAACGGTTATTCCGAAACTGGAAGAAGAATACGATAAGAAAATGGCGGAACTGAAAGCGATACTTATTGAAAAATTGTTAATTCTGACAAAGGATAAAACATCGCAGGGGGTTAAGGATTATCTTAATATGGATGTTATAGCCAAAGGCGCCAAATTTACAAAGAAGGCTCTCGAAGATCTTGATTACAATACAGTTCAGGTGAGTAAGTGGACTACTGATAATCACGCGAACGAGTTTATTAAGAATCTTATTGTCAATTATCTAAAGAAATATAAAGAGCTGGATGCGGAACTTCGTCGTAAAAAGTTTGATTTGACTATTGGCGATGAGTTACCAACCGGTATCATTCAGATTGCTAAGGTTTATGTCGCGAAAAAGCGTAAGATACAGGTCGGCGATAAAATGGCCGGTCGCCATGGTAATAAAGGTATCGTATCAAAAATCGTACGTCAGGAGGATATGCCGTTTCTGGAGGACGGAACGCCGGTGGATATATGTTTGAATCCTCTGGGCGTGCCTTCGCGTATGAATCTGGGACAAATTTTTGAAGCTGTTCTGGGTTGGGCGGGGCAGGTTCTGGAGAAAAAATTTGCCACTCCGATTTTTGACGGCGCCTCTCTGGACGATTTAAATACATGGACGGACAAAGCCGCCCTTCCACGTTACGGAAAATCATATTTATATGACGGAGGTACGGGCGAACGTTTCGACCAGCCCGCCACGGTAGGCGTTACGTATTTCCTTAAATTAGGACATATGGTTGATGATAAAATGCATGCGCGTTCTATTGGTCCGTATTCTTTAATTACGCAACAGCCGCTTGGAGGTAAGGCGCAGTTTGGAGGTCAGCGTTTCGGAGAAATGGAGGTTTGGGCTATCGAAGCATTCGGAGCTTCACATATCCTTCAGGAAATACTTACCGTGAAATCGGATGATGTAGTCGGGCGTTCCAAAACTTATGAAGCGATAGTTAAGGGCGAACCGATGCCGAAACCGGGCATTCCGGAGTCGTTGAACGTTCTTCTCCATGAGTTGAGAGGTTTGTGTTTGAGTTTTACATTAGAATAATTAACTCTTTATAAATCAGATAAAAATGGCATTCAGAAAAGATACAAAAATAAAGAGTGACTTTACAAAAATAACAATTGGGTTGGCGTCGCCGGAAGA
This sequence comes from Tannerella sp., assembly GCA_031257565.1. Lineage (GTDB taxonomy): Bacteria > Bacteroidota > Bacteroidia > Bacteroidales > Tannerellaceae > Tannerella. Next base: position 20,513 of record JAIROL010000189.1, read on the forward strand.
TGTTTTAGAAAATTCTCATGGCGAAGTGCTTAAACCGGAAACAATAAACTATCGCACATACAAACCGGAACGCGACGGTTTGTTTTGCGAGCGCATATTTGGTCCTGTAAAAAATTATGAATGTTATTGCGGTAAGTATAAACGTATCCGCTATAAAGGCATAGTTTGCGACCGATGCGGTGTGGAAGTTACTGAAAAGAAAGTGCGTCGCGAGCGTACCGGACATATACATTTGGTTGTGCCTGTAGCACATATATGGTATTTCCGTACTTTACCGAATAAAATCGGTTATTTATTAGGATTACCGACTAAAAAGTTGGATTCTATCATTTATTATGAACGCTATGTCGTCATACAAAGGGGTTGCGTTGATTCGGTCGATGATTTGAATCTTTTGTCGGAAGAAGAATATCTTCAGATACTGGATGGTCTGCCAAAAGAAAATCAGATGCTCGAAGATACGGATCCTAATAAGTTTATTGCAAAAATAGGCGCCGAAGCAATATATGACCTGTTAGTCAGACTGGACTTGGACGCTCTTTCCTATGAATTACGTAATCATGCGATGACGGACACTTCGCAACAACGTAAGAATGAAGCGTTAAAACGCTTGCAGGTAGTGGAATCTTTCCGCGCATCTAAGGGAAGGAATAAACCGGAGTGGATGGTCGTGAAAGTTGTTCCGGTGATTCCGCCGGAGTTGCGTCCGCTTGTTCCGCTTGACGGAGGTCGTTTTGCGACGTCCGACTTGAATGATTTGTATCGCCGCGTTATTATACGAAATAATCGTCTTAAACGGTTGATTGATATAAAAGCCCCCGAAGTAATCTTACGTAATGAAAAACGTATGTTGCAAGAGGCTGTCGATTCGCTTTTTGACAATTCAAGAAAGTCGAGCGCCGTTAAATCAGATGCAAATCGTCCGTTAAAATCCTTATCCGATAGCTTGAAAGGAAAACAGGGACGTTTTCGTCAGAACCTGTTAGGAAAGCGCGTAGACTATTCTGCGCGCTCGGTGATCGTTGTTGGTCCGGAACTTAAAATGGGTGAATGCGGGATACCTAAAGATATGGCGGCCGAGTTGTATAAACCGTTTATCATCCGTAAGTTGATAGAACGCGGAATCGTGAAAACGGTTAAATCGGCGAAAAAGATTGTGGACCGTAAAGAGCCGGTTGTATGGGATATCCTCGAATATGTAATGAAAGGACATCCGGCGCTCCTTAACCGCGCTCCGACATTGCACCGTTTAGGAATACAAGCGTTTCAGCCAAGAATGATAGAAGGAAAAGCTATTCAATTGCATCCTCTGGCATGTACTGCATTTAATGCGGATTTTGACGGAGATCAGATGGCCGTACACCTGCCATTAGGAAATGAAGCTATCCTTGAAGCGCAAATGTTGATGCTTGCTTCGCATAACATACTGAATCCTGCTAATGGAGCGCCTATTACGGTACCTTCGCAGGATATGGTACTCGGATTATATTATATTACAAAGATCCGTCCCGGTATGAAAGGGGAGGGATTGGTATTCTACGGACCGGAAGAAGCTACGATTGCTTATAACGAGGGCAAACTGGATATACATGCTATTATAAAAGTTTGTGTTGACGACGTAGATGAAAACGGAGAATTTGTTAAGAAACTTATCGAAACAAGCGTTGGCCGTTTGATGATAAATGAATATATTCCGAGAGAAGTAGGTTTTGTAAATGAGGTCTTAGGCAAAAAGACTTTGCGCGATATCATCAGCGATGTTATAAAAATATGCGGCGTAGCGCGTACTTGTCAGTTCCTTGACGATATAAAGAATCTCGGATATTATATGGCCTTCAAGGGAGGTTTGTCGTTTAATCTGGCAGATGTGCTTATTCCAAATGAAAAAGATTCGTTGGTAAAAGAAGGATACGATGAAGTAGAACAAATCGTAGCTAATTATAGCATGGGTTTCATTACAAATAACGAGCGTTATAATCAAATTATTGATACATGGACGCATGTAAACAGCAGATTGTCAAAAATTCTTATAGATAAGCTAAGCGCTGATAATGACGGATTCAACTCTATCTATATGATGATGGATTCCGGCGCCCGTGGTTCTAAAGAACAGATACGACAACTTTCCGGTATGCGCGGGTTGATGGCCAAACCGCAGAAGAGCGGAAGCGATGGCGGTCAGATCATCGAGAATCCGATTTTGTCGAATTTTAAGGAAGGATTGTCGGTATTGGAATACTTCATTTCTACGCACGGCGCTCGTAAGGGTTTGGCTGATACGGCATTGAAGACTGCCGACGCGGGATACCTGACACGTCGTCTTGTAGATGTTTCTCATGATGTGATTATTAACGAAGAAGATTGTGGAACGCTACGCGGTTTGACATGTACGGAACTTAAAAATAACGAAGATGTTATAGCTAAACTTTACGAACGGATTCTTGGACGCGTATCCGTTCATGATATCATTCATCCTATTACCGGAAAAGCGATCGTTAAAGCCGGCGAAGAAATTCGTGAAAAAGAAGCGCAGGAGATACAGGATTCGCCAATAGAAAGTGTGGAGATACGCTCGGTTCTTACTTGTGAATCCAAGAAAGGCGTATGCGCAAAATGCTATGGTCGAAACCTTGCTACAGGACAGATGGTTCAGAAAGGCGAAGTCGTTGGCGTTATTGCCGCGCAATCGATCGGCGAGCCGGGTACGCAGTTGACCCTTCGCACATTCCACGTGGGGGGTATTGCCTCTAATATCGCGACGGAAAACAGCCTTGTTTCAAAATATGACGGCGTGCTGGAAATAGATGAGTTACGTACGGTTTACTCTGTAGACGACAAATGTAATGTTGTTGTGAGTCGTCTTGCCGAAATGCGTATTGTTGATTCACATACGAAGATTGTTCTGCATAACAGTAATATCCCTTATGGCTCGAAACTGTTCTTTAGTAATGGAGATGCAGTTAAGAAAGGGGATAAAATCATGGAGTGGGACCCGTTTAATGCCGTAATTATTGCGGAAGCAGATGGTAAAATCGCTTTTGAAAGTATGGTGGAAAATATCACTTATAAGGTAGAAAGCGACGAAACGACCGGTTTGAAAGAAATGATTATCATTGAATCGAAAGATAAAACGAAGGCTCCTTCCGCTTATATCATGGATTTAAAGAAAAATGCATTGAAGAACTATTCTCTACCTCTTGGAGCGCATTTGACAAAGTCTGAAGGCGATATTGTTAAAACGGGCGAAGTATTAGTTAAGATACCGCGTGCAGTAGGTAAGACCGGCGATATCACCGGAGGTCTTCCCCGTGTAACCGAGTTATTCGAAGCGCGTAACCCGTCAAATCCTGCAATTGTTTCCGAGATAGACGGCGAGGTGACATTTGGTAAGATAAAACGTGGTAATCGCGAAATAATAGTTACTTCCAAGCTGGGAGAAGAAAAGAAATATATGGTTCCATTGTCCAAACAGTTGTTGATTCAGGAAAACGATTATATTCGCGCCGGTATGCCTCTTTCCGATGGCGCTACTACTCCTGCCGATATTCTTGCGATAAAAGGACCTACCGCCGTTCAGGAATATATTGTGAATGAAGTGCAGGACGTATACCGTCTGCAAGGCGTAAAGATCAATGATAAACACTTTGAAGTTATCGTACGTCAAATGATGCGTAAAGTAGAAGTCGTTGATCCGGGAGATACGCGCTTTTTGGAACAGCAGGTTGTGGACAAACTGGAAATTATGGACGAGAATGACCGTATATGGGGTAAGAAAGTGGTTACCGACGCCGGCGAATCTCAGAATCTCAGACCGGGACAAATTGTTACGGCACGTAAGTTGAGAGATGAAAACAGTCAACTGAAACGTCGTGATATGAAACTTGTTTTGGTGCGCGACGCTATTCCTGCAACGACAAACCAGATATTGCAGGGTATAACCCGTGCAGCATTGCAAACGTCGAGCTTCATGTCGGCCGCTTCATTCCAGGAAACAACGAAAGTATTGAATGAAGCTGCTATCAATGGAAAAACAGATTATCTTGAGGGCTTGAAAGAAAATGTTATATGCGGCCATCTTATACCTGCAGGTACGGGGCAGCGCGAGTTTGATCGTATCATTGTAGGGGCAAAAGATGAATTTGAACGAAATGCGTCTATTCGTGTGAAGGCTCGTTCCAGAGAAGATAACAGTATTAAGATGGAGATGAAGGATTAATAAAATGATCAATCATAACCAATGTTTGATAAAACACAGAGCGCTTTAATAGCTATTGCGGGCAATAGAGAGTTATGTCTTGTTCCCGGTATGGCGAATCGTCATGGCCTGATAACCGGCGCTACCGGTACAGGTAAGACATGTACGTTGCAAAATATGGCGGAAACGTTCAGTAGTATGGGCGTTCCCGTCTTTGCGACGGATATAAAGGGGGATTTATCGGGCGTAAGCAAAGCCGGTGGCGGAAATGTTCATCTGCAAAAAAATGTGAATGAAAATAATTTAATATCCAAAGGTTTTGAATATCGTGGATTTCCGGTATGTTTCTGGGATATTTTCGGAGAGCAGGGCCATCCGTTGAGAACTACCATATCGGAGATGGGGCCGTTGTTGTTGAGTCGCCTACTCGATTTGAATGAAACGCAAAGCAGCGTGTTGACAATGGCATTTCGTATAGCTGATGACGAGCGTTTGCTTCTTATCGACCTGAAAGATTTGCGTAAGCTTCTGGAACATATCGGAACAGCGCGCAGTAAATATACCGTTTCCTTTGGAAACATATCGCCGGCCAGTATTGGCGCTATACAGCGAGGTTTGCTGACGCTGGAAGAACAGGGTGGCGATATGTTTTTCGGAGAACCTGCACTGGACATTTTCGATTTCATGCAAACACAGGGAGGAAGGGGCGTCATAAATATTCTGGAAGCCGATAAATTGATACGTTCGCCGAAAAGTTATACCTCGTTTTTGCTTTATCTTTTGTCTGAATTATTTGAAGAATTACCCGAAGTAGGGGATCCGGATAAACCCAAGCTTGTGTTTTTCTTTGATGAAGCGCATATGTTGTTTAGCGATATACCAAAAGCTTTACTGGAGAAAATAGAGCAGGTGGTAAGACTTATACGATCAAAAGGGGTGGGCGTGTATTTTTGCACCCAGAGCCCGCTTGATATACCGGAATCCATACTGGGCCAGATGGGAAACCGAGTGCAGCATGCTTTACGCGCATTTACTCCACGTGATCAGAAAGCTGTGTCTGCTGCGGCGTCCACGTTTCGTCAAAATCCGGCTTTTAAAACCGAAGATATTATAACGCAATTGGGCGTGGGAGAGGCCTTAATTTCCTTTTTGGACGAAAAAGGTAGCCCTACAATGGTAGAGAGGGCAGTCATTATTCCCCCTGAAGGACAGGCTGGTCCGATAACGCCGGACGAGCGCCGGAGATTTATGCATACTTCGCTTGTATTTGGCAAGTATGAGCGTACTATAGACCGGGAATCGGCGTTTGAGGTCCTGTCCGAACGGATTGAGAAAATTCGACAGGCAAAAGATGATGCAGAACGTCAGAAAGAAGATATCAGATTACAAAAAGAAAAAGAAAAACAGGAGCAGACGGAACGTATAGCGCAAGAGCGACTTGATCGTCAGAAAAAGCGTGAACAGGACAAGAGCATGGTCGGTAGTCTTACGAAAATGGTTACAACAAAAGCCAAGCGTGAAGCGGTTAATACTTTATTTAAGTTCGGACGCGGATTACTGGGTTCTTTATTGAAAAGTAAATAAGCATTTCTTTACCTGCCGGCAATTCGGATTCTGTTGTGAAACAATCGTCATCGAAAAAAACAATTGCCGGATTTGCTGAAAAACGAAAAATCCAATTATTTGATTTTAACCCAATTTGCCGCGCGTCGAGATGTAAATATGCGGAATTTCAGTCGCCCATCTCGAAACGCAGGACAGTTTCGGTGATGAGGGTCTGAAAAGAGTTATTAAATCTTCGCCATAACAATTAGGCGACATAAATTGTCCCGTAAGTTTTCCCTGTGGCCCGACCTCTATCCGCGTGGCAATCACGGCTTCTATGCCTTCTTTCTCCGCCCATGACAATTCCGGTTTCTATCGACGCGCTTACAATGATAACTTTATGGCCATTCATCACATGTTTTTTTAGCGTCCGGTAAACGTCCTGCCTGACACAATGATCAATTGTCGATATAAAGGAGACTCCAAAGTCATTGAATTTTTCAATGTGCCAATTCCTGTAAAACAGGGAAAAAAGCGCCTGTTTTGCTTTGCCGTTATCCAATAATCCTGTTTTATAACTTTTTTACGCCGGAGAGCGCCGGCGTTTTCTCCGGTCGTTTTGCGGATAACCATCCCGACGCTGTGGGGGCGACATACTGAAAGTTTTTAAGACTTGATCTCTTTCGCATCACGGATTTTCTGCTTTGAAAGTAAACGAATGACTTCTTTATGTTTGTTTTTGTTTTTCTTTTCCATAACTTTGTTTCATTTTCGCCGTCCGTTTTTTATCGAAAGGTAACGATTTTTGATTAAAACTTAGGTGAACCTAAGAACGAAGGAAAGTTGTTCAACGGCGATGGGGTAAAATCGGTTAGTGGATGTTTTTTGTACAAAATTTGAGTAGCAATGAAATATGAAGAAGTATTGATTTTGGCGCGTAGCCTGTCACAAGAAGATCAGTTACAGTTGGTTGTGAATCTAACACAGCCGCAAACAGGCGACGGCGGGATATTTCGCGGTCGCGGTAAATCATTTACCAACAGACAGGTTCCTTGTCCGCATTATGGCGGCAAGCATTATAAGCGTTCAGGAAAAACCGGCGGCTCGCAACGCTTCAAGCGCCATGATTGTGGAAAAACGTTCACAGAATATGCTGTTAGCAACACAAAATTAAACTATAACCATATTTAATGTATGAAAAACACTCGCAAACCGACACGTTTCGATTACAGATGCATTGTTTCCTGTCTATTTATATATTTCTCCGTATCTGCTGTTTCGGCCCGGGAAATACAATATGGATTAAAATTCAACTCTAACAACTACGAACCCGAAGCGCGTACAAGTTTAAATTTAAGCCCTGATGGCTATCTTTCTTTTTCTAAAGGATTTTCTATGGCATTTGATGCTAAATTTCATTTCAAAGACGTGCATATATATGGCTATATATTCAAGATAATGAATGATAAAGGGAATACGATAGATCTTGTAATAGGGGACGTCAATCTTGTTTTTTCTATGCCTTCAGGGGGTATTGCCTCCAGTAATACCTTGTCTGATGTAAATATAGTTCCGGACCAATGGATTCCAATGTGCATAAACGTAGATATTGAAAAAGAAGAATTGAAAATAATAGCAGGAAAATATGAAGAAAAATGGAATACTCCCGAAGTACGGGAATTTAACAATGTAGAAATCGTGTTTGGGAAAATAAACGATCAGCGCAAACAAGTCATAGATGTTCCGGATATGACCATTAAAAATCTGGAAATTGCCGATCTGCCGGGAAAGCCTAAATATTCATGGAAACTTTCCATGCACGCATCGGATGGGGTTTATGACGATTTGAAACGCCATTTTGCGAAATGCGAGAATCCAAACTGGCTATTGGACAGTTATGGAGTATGGAAAAAGGCGACGACATTTAACACAAATAGAACTCCTTATTTGTCATACGATTTTGACAAGAATAGGGTTGCTGTGGCCGATCAACATTCTTTTTATCTCTTTTCGGTAAAAGACAGCCGTTTGGAAAAGCGCGCCGTAAATAAGAAACTATCCTATACCCTAACGGCGAATCAAATGATATATAACTCGTTGGATTCAAATTTCTACGCATATAATTTAATAAAAGAAAACGACGCCCGGGAATTTGTTCCGTTTGACTATTCGGAAGGCAAGTGGGGCATAACTACTGCACATGAGAACAATACGGAATACAGGCATCATAACCGGTATTTTTCTTCCAAATATAATCGTTTGTACATATTTGGAGGATATGGACATTTGAAATATAAAGAAGGAGTCTTTGTCTATGATGTTAATAGTGGATCATGGTCTAAAGAGGTATTAAAAGGATATGTCCCGGCGCCGAGGTATTTAAGTGGGATGGGAAAAATAGATGATGATCATTTGTTATTGTTTGGCGGTTATGGAAGCGAAACCGGAGATCAGGCGCTTCAGGCTCAGTTTTATTATGATTGTTACATCGTTGATGTGAGAACAATGGAAGCCAAAAGGCTTTGGACGTTGGAAAATCCGGCAGAAAATTTTGTTGTTTCGAATTCCCTGGTTGTCGATACGGCCAATAAAAGTTTTTATGCTTTATGTTATCCCCTTATGAAGTCTAACTCCATTATTTCATTATACAGGTTTTCTCTGGAAAAGCCGGAATATGAAGTAATGGTCGGTCAGATGCCAATAAGGTTTAATGATGTGCTTTCGTACGTGGATCTTTTTCTTGATAAAACCGAAAATAAATTAATTGCTACGACTTTTGCTCCTGACAGGGAAACGGAAGCAAATATATCGATATACACCATGTCGTTTCCTCCGTTGAAAAAATCCGATATCTATCAGACAGGAAAAGAAAGTTCTACGGTTTTCCGGCTGACCCTGACCCTGTTACTGCTACTCTTTTCCGTTCTTGTTTTAATCCTGTTCTTTATCAGGAAAAAGAGGAAACAGACGGGTCTCGGAGGTATTGGAAATAAGATAGAGGTAGGGAATAGTGTGGCTATTGCAGGAATCAATACGGTAAAACAATTACAAAAGCAGACTATATATTTGTTTGGGGGGTTCCAGGTAGTCGATAAACAGGGAAATGATATAACGGCGGATTTCAAACCTTTATTAAAAAACTTGTTCCTGTTAATATTATTGAATACAATCAAAAATGGAAAAGGGATCTCCTTCTCTAAATTGAAAGAGATATTATGGTTTGACAAAAGCGAAGAGAGCGCTAATAATAATCGAGGAGTCGCATTGAGCAAGATACGGCAAATAGTGGAGAATGTAGGTGGAATACGGTTTAATAAAAAAGGCGTCTACTGGAGCGTCGAATTCGGAGAGGAGGTTTACTGTGATTATTATGAGGCGCTTATTCTGATAAAAAAAATAAAAGAAAACAAAGAAACAACCATCCATGATATTAAAAGGCTTTTGGCGATTGTTACGGTAGGAGAGCTTTTACCCAATACGCAAGTAGAATGGGCGGATATATTCAAATCTGATTTCTCCAATGAACTTGTCGACTTGATATTATCCCTCATCCGACGAGAATCTGCCGCATTTTCTGACGATACATATATTGAAATGGCGAATGCCCTATTAATTCATGATCCGTTAAATGAAGACGCCTTAAAATTAAAATGTAAAGCGCTGGTCAAAATGGGTAAAAACGGACTTGCCAAAAATACTTATACTACATTTACTAAAGAATATGCCATCCTGTTTGGAGTAGAGTATAAATATTCTTTCGATCAGATAGTCAATTAAAGGACTGCGTTTCTTAGGCGCTGTCAATAAATAAATATGTCAAATTATATTTATAACAAATTATCATATAGCAAATTAATATAAAGATAAGATGTATTTATTATTAGACAGCTACTTAACATGATGAGCTGTCTTTTTATAAAATGAGATAAAACAACAAACAAAATATTTTGTTTTGTATTTCTCTCGGCTTGCGCTATCTTTGCCGTGATTTTTTAAAACCATAATTAAGTTAAGATGAAAAATATATTAGTGATAGGTTCAACGGGACAGATAGGTTCGGAACTTACAATGGAGTTGAGGAGGCGTTATCCGAAAGGGAACGTTGTGGCGGGCTATATTCCGGGCGCTAAACCACGGGGCGAACTTGCCGAATCAGGTCCTATGGCTATAATAGATATAACAAATGAACAGCAGATTGCAGAAGCTGTTTCACGTTATGATATTGATACGATCTATAATCTGGCGGCTCTGCTATCGGCCGTTGCGGAGGCAAAGCCACTTTTGGCCTGGAATATTGGAATAGGGGGGCTTTTTAACGTGCTCGAAGTGGCGCGTGAAATGAATTGCGCAGTCTTTACGCCAAGTTCAATAGGGGCCTTTGGGCCGGATGCGCCGAAAAATAAAACTCCGCAGGATACCGTTCGAAGTCCGCAAACGATGTATGGGGTGACAAAAGTGACCGGAGAGTTGTTAAGTGATTATTATTTCAGACGTTACAATGTGGATACGCGCTCGGTGCGGTTTCCCGGATTGATTTCTTATGTGGCTCCTCCGGGAGGAGGTACGACTGATTATGCCGTAGATATATTTTATTCGGCGGTTAAAGGCGAAAAGTTTATATGCCCTATAGCGGCAGGTACGTTCATGGACATGATGTATATGCCTGACGGGGTTCATGCCGCTATACGGATAATGGAGGCGGATCCTTTCAGACTGAAGCATCGTAATGCATTTAATGTGACGGCAATGAGTTTTGATTCCGAAATAATTTATCGCCGGATAAAAAAATATGTTCCGGATTTTGAGATGGAGTATAAGGTAGATCCGTTGCGCCAACATATTGCAGAATCATGGCCTAATTCGCTGGACGATACGTGCGCGAGAGAAGAATGGGGCTGGAAGCCGGAATATGACTTGGATATGATGACGAAAGATATGCTGGAAAAGTTAAAAATAAAATTAGGTAAAGATCAATAATGCTTGAGCGTTTACTGGAATATGAGCGCGAGTGGTTTTTCGCCATAAACGGCTCGCATAGATGGTGGCTGGATCATTTGATGTTTGCTTTTGCGGGTATATGGGCATGGCTTCCGCTGACGCTTGTTCCTTTGTATTTTCTTTTAAAAAGACGCAAGGAATGGGTATTAACGCTTATCTGTACTATATTGACGGGCGTGATTAACCTGTTTGTGACCGCTCTTTTCTTTAAGCCGTTATTTAAACGCTTTCGTCCGACGCATCATCCGTCGTTTATGGACGATGTGAGAATTTTGAACGACTATATTGCAAGCGGGGATTATAGCTTTATATCAGGACATTCTACCAACGCTTTTGCTTTTGCCGCGATGTCCGCGCTGATCGTAAAGAATAAATGGTACTCTTTTGCCATATTTATCTGGGCTGTTATGATGGCGTATTCACGGGTGTATCTGGGGGCTCATTTTATCACGGACGTTATACCCGGAATGTTGACGGGAGCGCTGATCGGGTGGCTGTTGTATTTGTTGTATAAATTTATGAGAAATAAAAAAGAGGAGCGTTTAAAGTCGAAAAATTAACAAGATAATGGTTATAGTTAGATTTTTAATAATCATATTTTTTATTGTTTTTTGTAATTGTGGCATGATGGGGCAGAAAGATACGTCGTCACTTCCGACAATGACGTCCAAAAACCTGATTACATTGGATGATTATAATCCGGACGCCGTATATGGCGCGTCTTATAGGGAGATGATGAAGAGTCGGGGAAAGGAAACGGGAAAGACGCCGTTTAATCGTCAGGGATCAAAATTTATCCTTCCGACCTTGTTTATTGTCTATGGCGTTTCTGCACGTTTCAACCAGCTTCCTGTACGTCGGCTTGATTTTGATATCAAACATGAAATAAATAAGCGCATTGACCGCCAATATAATATTGACGATTATTTTGAATACGGACTTCCGGTAGCGGCCTATGGGCTGGGGTTTATTCCCGGCGTCGGTAAGCGTAACTTTCGTGATCGGACGCTGGCGATGGCGACTTCATTCCTGTTTATGGAAGGTTCGGTGAAGTTATTGAAGGAAGTTGTGCCGGTAAAACGTCCGTATGGAGACGATCGGTCGTTCCCTTCCGGGCATACGGCCGTGACGATGATGAGCGCGCATTTCATGTATAAGGAATATAAGGATTGTTCGCCATGGATCGGAGTGAGCGGTTATATGGTAGCTGCCGCGACCGGCGTACTCAGAATGTTGAACGACGCCCATTGGTTCAGCGATGTGATGATGGGCGCTGGCATTGGTATTCTGAGTACGGAAATCGGGTATATGGCGCTTCCGGTATGGCATTCGATATTTGGCATAAAAGACGGGGAGCGGCGCTTTGTCGCTGTTCCTGCATTCAGTACGCAAGGCCTTGGGCTAGGTCTTGTGTATCAGTTTTAGCAATACAATAAAATATTAAAAAAGATAGTATGGCGATATATAATCCAAATATTTTGTATTTTTGCACGCTCATTAATAAATTATTATTAACTCTAAATTATTGATTGAAAAGATGGTGAAAAAAGTAGGGAACTTGATCCCGGAAACCTTTTTTGTCGCTAAAGGCAGCGGCGATTCCGATCTGGAAAAACATGCCGGTTCTTATCACATGGCATTATTCGATGCGGGTATAGCGGATTACAATATCATGACGTATTCTTCTGTTTTACCGGCTACGGCTCGCCTTGTGACAATGGATGAGGTGGATCTGCCGCCTTTTGGTTCGGAGCTTAAAACAATTATGGCCGTATCTCACGGTTATCAGGATGAGTTCATTTCCGCCGGCGTTGTTTATGCCTGGATGTATAAAGACGAAAACTTTGATGAAAAGGCCGGAGGGCTTGTTTGTGAAGTGAGCGGACGTTATCGTATTGAAGAATTGGAGGCGCGTCTTATACGCGTTATCAATGACCTGCATCAGAAAACTTATCGTAAGTATTATCTTGGCGATCTGAATTTTATAACGGAGGGGATTACGATAGAAAAGCGATATGGAACGGCGCTTGCGGCGCTTTGTTTTATTGATTTTCTGTTTCCTGAAATAAAAAAGTAATTTGATAGTAAGAAATATAAGCGAAAGCTGCCTGTTGAGAGTTGTTCGACAGGTAGTTTTTTTGTTAAATCGGTTTTTTATTTGTCGTATTTATTGTAAAGTTGTGAATTTTGCAAGAAAAGAGGCTGGATTTATTTATTTTTTTGTTTCTTTGTAGATTAAAATTTATATAAACTTAGTCTTATGAAGAAGATCATATCTGTTTGTATGGGCGTCCTGTTTTTATTTTGCGGCACGGATATATATGCCTGTACGGGGTTTCTTGTTGGAAAAAAGGCGTCGGTGGACGGCTCGGTAATGATTTCTTATGCTGCCGATTCGCATACGTTGTATGGCGAGATGTATCGCTGGCCGGCGGCCGTCTGGCCAAAAGGCGCGTTCCTTGAGGTTGTGGAGTGGGATTCCGGCAGGCCTCTGGGGAAAATACCGCAGGTTGAACAAACGTATGCGGTAATAGGAAACATGAACGAGCATCAGCTTGCCATTACGGAAAGCACATGGGGAGGCCGCCCTGAACTTGTCGATACGACCGGCATTATCGATTACGGAAGCCTCATCTATATAACTTTACAGAGAGCAAAAACAGCCCGTGAAGCCATAAAAACGATGGCTGATCTGGTTGCGGATCATGGTTATTGCAGCGGTGGGGAATCTTTTTCGATAGCTGATAAAAACGAAGCATGGATCATGGAAATGATCGGTAAAGGCGCTGGTAATAAAGGCGCGGTATGGGTTGCCATACGTATTCCGGATGACTGTATCTCCGCACACGCCAATCAGTCGAGAATACATCAGATACCTTTTGATGATCAAGAAAATTGTATGTATTCGCCGGATGTGGTTTCTTTGGCCCGGGAGAAAGGTTATTTTAACGGAAAAGATAAGGATTTCAGTTTTACAAATGCTTATTGTCCGTATGATTTCGGAGGTTTACGTGGCTGCGAAGCTCGCGTATGGGCTTTTTTCCGTAAATATGATCCGTCTATGGATAAGTATGAAGCGCTTATAAAAGGCGATTTTACCCAAAAGCCGATGCCTTTATATATAAAACCGAATCGTAAACTTTCGGTACAGGATGTACAGAACGGTATGCGCGATCATTATGAAGGTACGGATCTTGATATGACGAAAGATGCGGGAGCAGGACCCTATAAGGTTCCTTACCGTTGGCGTCCGATGCATTTTGAGGTGGATGGACAGGAATATTTGAATGAGCGCGCTATCGCTACTCAGCAATCCGGATTTGTCATTGTTCCGCAATTGAGGAATTGGTTGCCGGACGCTATAGGCGGTATTCTTTGGTTTGCTGTTGACGATGCGGATATGGCGGTATTTAATCCGGTCTATTGTTCTTCGCTTGCGGTACCTGAATGTTATCGTGCGGGTAATGGCGATCTGTATAACTTTTCATGGACTTCGGCGTTCTGGATACATAACTGGGTGGCTAATACGGCCTATAGCAAGTATGATTTTATGATCAAGGATATCCGAAAGGTGCAGCAGGAACTGGAGGACGAGTACCGGCATACGATTCCTGCGATTGATAAAGCTGCGGCGGAATTATATAACAAAAATCCGGAAGAAGCGCGCCGTTTTCTTACATGGTACAGCACAACTACGGCAGACAAGGCAACTGTACGCTGGAAGCAGCTTGGCGAATATCTGCTGGTAAAGTATATTGACGGAAATGTAAAAAAAGAAGAGAACGGACAATTTAAACGTACCCGGTACGGAATGCCGGCTTCTCCTGATTTTCCCGGATATGACGAAGATTATTACCGGTCGATAGCGAATAGCGCCGGAGATAGATTGAAAGTGAAATGAAATTCAACCAAACTAAATAATGTACTCATGAAACGAACATGCAAAACGGCTTGCGCCGGAGATATATGAACATGGCGAGTTTACTCGTGATTGATAATTTTAAAAAGTATTGCGTGATTGCCAAAGGCAATTCATGTTTCCTTAGTGTTAAATAATAAATAATGTACTCATGAAGAGATTAGTATTTTTAACGGTGTGCTTAGTCGTTTTTGTGGCTAATGGCTTTGCCCAGAGCGACTATAAGGGAGAAAAAGGCGTTTCTTCCGTTGGCGTAATATTGGGGTATGCAGTGGAGAACGAGACCGCTGTTTTCGGCGTTGACTACAGATATAATATAAAAGACCGTATACGTTTAGCGCCGTCAATTTTGTATACGGTAAAAAATGATGATAATAGAAGTACGTGGTATGTAAATGCGGATGCGCATTACCTGATGCGCGTTACGGATAAAATGACGATCTATCCGGTCGGAGGCCTCGGACTTTCTATTTGGAATTTTGATAATGTTTCAAATGAAGTTCTTATATTGAAAGATAGCTATTTAAGTACGGACTCGGAGACAAAAATACGTTTAGGACTTAATTTGGGTTTCGGGGGAGAGATGCGCCTGACTCGGGATCTCATCGTTGGCGCGGAATTCAGATATAACCTGACAATCAGACATGACAATCAGGCGATGATTCTGACGCGTGCGGCATATTATTTCTAACTAAAAAAACGGCGAACCTATATTTAAGGCAGGCAGGATTAAATAATGGTAAAAATAAAGTCCGTATATGTGTGTTCCAATTGCGGGGCAGAGTCTTTAAAATGGATAGGCAAGTGTCCGTCGTGTGGCGAATGGAATACCTATGCGGAAGAGGCGATAAAAAAAGAGCCGGCTGCACAGCGTTCTATTCCCGGCGTGGAACGGAGCGGCGTAAAACTGCAGCTTCTGCGTGACGTGACGTCGGAAGAAGAGGTTCGTTTGGACTTACATGACGCCGAGCTTAATCGGACGCTTGGGGGCGGATTTGTCAAAGGTTCCCTTGTTCTTATCGGCGGCGAACCGGGCATTGGTAAATCTACGCTTGTATTGCAGACTGTCCTGAAATCAAAAGAGTTGCGCACTTTATATGTTTCCGGCGAGGAAAGCGCACAGCAGTTGAAACTACGTGCAGACCGTCTGTCCGGCGGCGCCGATAGCATAGAGAATTGCTATATTCTTTGCGAAACCAATCTTGAGCAAGTTTTTGTACAGGCGTATCATCTTCAACCGGATTTACTGATAATTGATTCCATACAAACCATGTTTACGGAAATGGCGGAATCTTTTCCTGGAAGCGTTACGCAGGTACGCGAATGCAGCGCTATGATATTGAAATATGCCAAAGAAACCGGAACGCCGGTGTTGCTGATAGGGCACATCAATAAAGAAGGTAGTCTTGCGGGACCTAAAGCGCTGGAACATATTGTAGATGCGGTTTTGCAGTTTGAAGGCGACCGGCATTATATGTATCGCATCCTGCGCAGTATAAAAAATCGTTTTGGAAGTACGTCGGAGCTTGGTATTTATGAGATGCGCCGGAACGGGCTTCGTCAGGTAAGTAATCCTTCGGAACTATTGTTGACGGAAAATCATGAAGGGTTGAGCGGCGTGGCGATAGCTGCAGCCGTAGAAGGAGTACGCCCGTTTTTGATAGAAACCCAATCCCTGGTCAGTTCTGCCGTTTACGGAAATCCGCAGCGTAGCGCCACAGGGTTTGATATACGTCGCATGAATATGTTGCTGGCCGTATTGGAGAAACGCGCAGGTTTTAAACTTGCCCAGAAGGATGTATTTCTGAATATAGCCGGAGGATTACGGATAAACGACCCTGCGATGGATCTGTCTGTTATCAGCGCCGTATTGTCGTCCAGTCTGGATGTCGCTATCGAT
Source organism: Tannerella sp. (assembly GCA_031257565.1). Classification (GTDB taxonomy): domain Bacteria; phylum Bacteroidota; class Bacteroidia; order Bacteroidales; family Tannerellaceae; genus Tannerella. The sequence goes on from JAIROL010000189.1 coordinate 37,070, forward strand.
CGTGGCGTTTGTATGGCCGGCGAAGTGGGACTGTCCGGAGAAATTCGTCCGGCAACCCGTATGGAACAACGTATCCGGGAGGCGGAGAAACTTGGTTTTTCACGTATTATAATACCTCAAATGAAGGGCGTTGAAGGCTTAAAATCCAAAATAGAAGTCATAAAAGTAAGGAAAGTAGAGGAGGCTTTCCGGGAGTTGTTTGGCTGAAAGTTTCCCTGTAATAGCGCGTAAAGCGTTTAAACGATAAGATATCCCATTTAACGTTTTGTGCCTGTCGTCGCGCTAACGACACGAGTGAAAAGGCCGTTTTTTTTGAGTTAAAAGGAAAATATGATAAAGGAATTACGATTACGTATTTTGCCGGAAGAGGCGGTTAATGAACAGTCGTTGCGAGCGGTAGTTTGTCGTGAAACGGGCGAGAATCCGGAAGCGATCCGTGCGGTACGCGTATTGAAACGTTCGATCGACGCCCGGCAACGGATGGTTTATGCGAATGTGTCGCTAAGGGTTTTTATCAACGAGGAACCTGCGGATAATGAATTTAGAACGATTGAATATAAGGATGTTTCAGGCAAGAGGCAGGCGATTGTGGTAGGAGCCGGTCCGGGAGGGTTATTTGCTGCGCTTCGCCTGATTGAACTTGGATTCTGCCCCGTTGTGCTGGAGCGTGGAAAAAACGTTCATGACCGGAAAAAAGATATTGCGCTAATCAGCCGTGAGCATTGCGTTAATCCGGAATCCAATTATTGCTTTGGCGAAGGCGGCGCGGGCGCATATTCCGACGGGAAATTATACGCCCGCAGCAAGAAGCGCGGCTCTGTCGACCGGATTTTGCATATTTTCTGCCAGCATGGCGCCGGTCGATCGATCTTATCCGACGCGCATCCGCATATCGGAACGGACAAGCTGCCTGGCGTAATCGAAAATATGCGTAACCGGATTCTACAATCCGGCGGCGAAGCGCATTTCGAAACATGCATGGAATCGTTGATCATAAAGAATGATGAAGTAATTGGCGTGCAAACGCGCGACGGTCGTTTGTTTATGGGGCCGGTCATACTTGCAACCGGACATTCTGCGCGGGATGTGTATCGCTACCTTGCCTCTCGGCAGATTGCCATGGAAGCAAAAGGCATTGCCGTCGGCGTACGCCTTGAACATCCGCAACTGCTTGTCGATCAGATTCGCTATCATAATAAAAGCGGAAGAGGGGCGTTTCTTCCGGCGGCAGAATATCGTTTTGTCGCTCAATCTGCAGGTAGGGGCGTCTATTCCTTTTGTATGTGTCCCGGCGGATTCGTCGTACCTGCGGCAAGCGGGCCGGAAGAGGTGGTGGTAAACGGAATGTCGCCGTCGAGCCGTAGTTCCCGATGGGCAAATTCCGGCATGGTGGTCGAAATACGATCGGAAGATTTATTAAACAGGGAATTGAATATGCGTAACGCCGGATTGAATATTTCCGCAGATACAGGGTCCATACTACCGTATGGATTATCCGATAATTTATCTATGATGCATTTTCAGGAGCGACTGGAGCGGCTGTGTTGGATAAACGGAGGCATGAGGCAAACGGCCCCTGCGCAACGAATGGCGGATTTTGTGCAGAAGCGTAACTCATCGGATCTGCCTGTTTCGTCTTACACGCCCGGATTATTGGCGTCTCCGTTACATTTCCGGATGCCGGAATTTATTACGTCCCGTTTGCGTGACGGTTTTCGTCAATTTGATAAAGTGTCGCGCGGTTTTCTGACGAACGAAGCTTGTATGATCGGGGTAGAAACGCGAACATCGTCTCCTGTTCGCATTCTGCGCGACCGGGAGACGATGCAACATATAACATTGAGAGGTCTATATCCTTGCGGAGAAGGCGCAGGTTATGCCGGAGGTATTGTTTCTGCCGCAATCGATGGAGAACTTTGCGCAGAACGCGTGTCGGAAAAACTGCTTTTTAAATAGTTA
>JAIROL010000219.1 GCA_031257565.1 Tannerella sp.
CAGGTCGGTATAACCCCGCCGATATCTCATAAGGGTTGAATAAGAAGAGCCGTGTGAGGGGAGACTTTCACGCACGGTTCTGTGAGAGGCTGGCGCTGAAATGCGCTGGCCTACTCGACAGTACATACAGACAGACAAATCACGACAGCACAACGCCAATTCCAGACAAATCGTAACCTGTTTTTCAGATTACCCGGACAGGTTACGATTTAGACAGGACAGGTTACGATTTAGCAACGGGAAAGTGTCTTTTTTTGGCTTTTCAATGTCTTTCCTCCCGGACGCAATTACAACGAAAAAGCCCTACAAATCATTGAATTTGTAGGGCTTGTCTTGCTTTTGACGCCTTTTGTCTTTGGCTCTTAGCGGTATGGACGGGACTCGAACCCGCGACCCCCTGCGTGACAGGCAGGTATTCTAACCAGCTGAACTACCACACCAAATTTTGTTTTTGATTGCTATTCCTCTGAATTGCGAGTGCAAAGATATAGGTTTATTTTCAAACTCCAAATATTTTTGAGATTTTTTTTTTTATCTTTGTTGCATTATTTATTATAAAGATTTGAGCAATGAAGCAAACTCCTGTTGATTATCAGACGACTAAGAGAGTAATAGAGAATTATGGACTAAAAGACTTTGGTAAGGCGACAATCCGTGAAGTGGTGGCTATATCCCATCAATTGGAAAAAGAAACGGGAACTGAGTTTATCCATATGGAAATGGGCGTCCCGGGATTAAAGCCTGCGCAGGTAGGCGTTGATGCCGAAATCAAGGCTCTGCAAAGCGGTATAGCAGCCATATATCCAAACATAAACGGAATGTGGGAACTTAAGAAAGAGGCTTCACGCTTCATAAAGGCATTCATAAATACGGATATATCACCCGAACACTGTGTTCCTGTAACAGGTTCTATGCAGGGAACCTATGCTTCATTTCTTACCTGTGGACAATGCAATCCTCAAAAGGATACGATCCTGTTTATCGATCCGGGATTTCCGGTTCAGAAGCAACAGATCGTTGTGATGGGATATAAATATGAATCGTTTGATGTATATGAATATCGCGGAGAAAAAATCCAATCCGTACTTGAAGAATATCTGGCAAAAGGAAATATAGCGGCCATGATTTATTCTAATCCAAACAATCCCGCATGGTTCTGCCTGACAGACAGCGAATTGAGAATAATCGGCAAAACTGCGACCAAATATGATACGATCGTTATCGAAGACCTGGCATATTTCGCAATGGACTTCCGTAAAAATCTTGGCGCTCCTTTTCAACCTCCTTATCAAGCCAGCGTCTCACACTATACAGATCTTTACATACTCCAGATCTCCGGTTCAAAGGCATTCAGCTATGCCGGACAACGCATAGCCGTAACAGCAATATCCGATAAATTGTATAACCGCGCTTATGAAGGATTAACACAGCGTTATGGTGGAGGCGCTTTCGGTACAATTTATGTTCACCGCGTTCTTTACGCTCTTTCTTCAGGAACAAGTCATTCGGCTCAATATGCATTGGCGGCCATGCTTAAAGCCTCATCCGACGGAACATTCAACTTTGTTGATGAAATCAAGGAATATGGAAAAAGAGCTAAAAAATTAAAATCAATATTTAAAAAACACGGATTTCGGATTGTCTATGATCACGATCTGGATGACCCGATTGCCGACGGTTTCTATTTCACAATCTCATACCCGGGAATGGAGGGCGGAGAACTCATGGAAGAACTCATGTTCTATGGCATAAGCGCTATATCCCTCAGCACAACCGGCAGTCGCCAGCAGGGTCTCCGAGCATGTACATCTTTTATCAAACCAAACCAGTATGACTTACTTGAGGAACGTCTTTCCCTTTTTGAAAAGAATCATTCAAAATAAAATTTCACAAGAAATAAAGGCCAACTTTGTCATAAAACAGACCATTTTTATTAACAATTATTAATAGTTAAATTTTAAATTTCCCTTGTTTATGTCCTAATAAAGACATACATTGTCCCCTCTTTTAATAAAAATGCGACAATGGCTCAGTACAAGGACATATTCAAAATCAAGCATAATAACCTGTCTCCGGAAAAAGGTAAAATCCTTATATCCGAACCATTTCTGCAAGATGCTTACTTCCAACGCTCTGTGGTGCTGCTCATTGAACACAACACAAACGGATCCATGGGTTTTGTACTGAACAAGAAAACCGGTTTATGGGTAAATGATTTTTTCGACGGACTGGAGAACGTGCCGCGTATACCTGTTTATCTTGGAGGACCCGTATCGCCGGATCATCTGTATTTCATTCATTCGTTAGGAAACATTATTCCCGACAGCATACAGATTGATGACAATCTGTATTTTGACGGAGATTTTGAAAGTCTGAACTATTATATGATGAGCGGTCAACCGGTTGATGGAAAAATGAAATTCTTCCTTGGGTATTCAGGATGGACGGAAAGTCAGCTCGACGGAGAAATCAGTCAGGATTCATGGCTTGTCGGCAAATCGTCCGACTGCAATATTATGCTTGCTGAAGGAGAATCATTCTGGAAACATTCCGTAGAACTTATTGGAGGATCCTATATGACTTGGATCAACTATCCTAAAGATCCGATATTAAACTGACAATTTGTACATCTTCATATCCATCGACCGCCTGTAACCAGTCGGACAAAATTCCTTTTCTCTTAAAACCATGACGTTGAAAAAGCCGTTTACTGGGCTCGTTTTTAACCGGTATATAGGCATACAATTGGTGAAGTTTCAAAAATGAAAACGAATACCCGCACAGTAAAGCCAATGCCTCGCCTGCCAGTCCGTTTCTTTGGTAATCCCTGTCAATAATAATTCCAACAGCGGCACGCTTGTGATGTGGCTCAAAATCATACAAATCAATTATACCAACTGATTTTCGATCCTGTTTTTTCTCTATTATAAAACGCAGTTGTTTCGATTCGTATAGATCTTTTGCAGACAAAATATACTGCTTCAGTTCGTACCGCGAATAAGGTACAAGCGTACTACCCCAGGACCATAATGCAGAGTCATTCTCCCATTTATAAAATCCCTCCAGATCTTCCGGCTCAGGAGCTCTGAGTTTTATATTGCCGTTCTCAAGCATATTCATAGAAATTAACTTATAGAAAATCAGTATTTTATCGAATCATTAAAACAAACGCGGTTAATTATCGAACGCCCAAGCGTTATCTCGTCAGCATATTCTATTTCATCTCCAATGGATATTCCACGTGCAATAACGCTAACCGCAACATCAAACGGCTCCAGTTTCCGATACAGGAAAAAGTTCGTCGTATCTCCTTCCATCGTTGTACGTAAAGCAAGGATAATTTCTTTCACTCCTCCCGATGCTACACGCTCAACAAGGCTGCCGATTTCCAGATCTGCCGGTCCGATTCCCTCTATCGGAGATATGATACCCCCCAAAACATGATACACGCCATGAAACTGAGAGGTATTCTCTATTGCCATTACCTCTTTTACATTCTCAACGACACAAACCGTTGAATGATCACGGGTAGGATTAGCACAGATAGTACACAAATCCGTATCACAAATATTATGGCATTCACGACAATAGTTTATATCGCGGCGAAGCGCAAGTAATGACGAAGACAAGCGTTCCGCATAACCAGGGTCACGGCGCAATATATAAAGTGCAAGGCGTAAAGCCGTTTTGCGACCGACCCCGGGAAGCGCCGCAAGTTCATTGACCGCATTCTCCAATAATACGGATGGATATTGTTGGTTCATTAATAAAATCCTTTTTCAAGTTTTAAGAGCCGGTATCGTTTTAACGACCGACATACATTCGCTCATAATAATTTACGTAATCACCTTCTACTATTTGCTCAACCCATGGCTGATTATCAAGATACCAGCGAACGGTTTTAACAATACCGATTTCAAAGTCCGTATCAGGCTTCCAGCCTAACTCATTTGTAATTTTGGCAGGATCAATCGCATAACGCCGGTCATGACCAAGACGATCTTTCACAAATGTAATAAGACCATCGTTTATCCACTCGACAGACAATTGCCCGTCAACTCCGGTTTCCCGCTTTTTCAGATGCTTGCGATATGCCGGATTTTCCGTCATGAGCCGGCGGATCGTTTTTATAATGGTTTTTACAATTTGTATGTTCCGGCGCTCGTTATGTCCTCCGACATTATACACCTCTCCTATCCGTCCGCCATTCACGACCATATCAATGGCTTTGCAATGGTCTTCCACATATAGCCAATCACGCACATTCGAACCGTCGCCGTAAACGGGTAATGACTTCCCCTCAAGAATATTCTTTATGATCAGAGGAATAAGCTTCTCCGGAAAATGATACGGCCCATAATTATTTGAGCAACGCGTAATCGTAACCGGCATTTTATAGGTTTCATTATATGCTTTCACAAAAAGGTCGGCGCTTGTCTTCGACGCACTGTAAGGACTACGCGGATCAAGAGGAGTTGTTTCGGTAAAATATCCTGTTTTGCCAAGACTTCCATAGACTTCGTCCGTTGATACCTGATGAAAACGAACGTCATCCCTCCATGTCGGATAACCTTTATCATCCCTCCCCGTAACCCAGACTTTGCGTGCGGCATCAAGAATATTCTGGGTACCCAGAATATTTGTAACAAGAAACAACTGAGGATTTTCAATACTGCGGTCTACATGACTTTCCGCAGCAAAATTCACAACGTAATTAAAGTCATACTCAGCAAACAACCTTTCTACCAAATCTCTGTCACAGATATCTCCTTTGACAAATATGCAACGGCCGTTATCAATATCAGCCTCTATCGTCGCCAGATTTCCGGCATAGGTTAATGCATCGAGAACTACTATGCGTATATCAGAATATGTTTTAAGCATATACTTTACAAAATTCGCGCCTATAAATCCGGCTCCGCCGGTGACCAAATACGTTTTCATCGATTCTTATTTTTTATATTCAAAGTTAATTTCCGCATCACACAGTCCCGGCGCCTGCCTGTCTTTTTCCGAAGTATTAACCACATTTCCCTGTATAATACGCCAATCGACGCCAATAACAGGATCGTCAAAACGTATTCCCCGTTCGTGTGCAGGCATATAAGGGTTATCGACTTTATATGTAAACACAACGGTTTCACTCATTACATAAAATCCATGGGCAAAACCTTTAGGAATAAACAGTTGACGTTTATTTTCTCCGGACAGTTCTACTGCAATATATTTTCCAAATGTAGGCGAACCTTTCCGGATATCAACAGCCAGATCAAGCGCCTCTCCCTGTATCACACGCACGAGTTTGGATTGTGCATAAGGCTCCAATTGATAATGAAGTCCCCGTAACACGCCTTGTGTTGAAGATGATTCGTTATCCTGTATAAAATCAACCTGCCCTATTTTCTGTTCAAATTCCGTTTTTTTATAAGCCTCCATGAAATAACCACGTGCATCGGCAAATACGTTCGGTTCCATGATCCAAACGCCAGAAATTTCTGTTTCCGTATAAATCATAACATTCTTTTTTCAGAAAGCAAAGAAAGTACTTTTTGACGAAACTTCAAAAAGAAAACTCAAAACATTTGGCATTTACAAAAAAATGTATACCTTTGCAAACTCAAACAGACAGGGTACCTTGGATGAGTGGCTTAGTCAGTGGTCTGCAAAACCATGTACGGCGGTTCGAATCCGCCAGGTACCTCGGATTTATCCTCATAACTCGCTGAAATTCAGCAATGGTTATGAGGATTTGTTTTGATAATCAGGAAACAGGTCAATCGTTTGATTGATAATTGCTTTGACCAAGGCTCTAATTTCGTCTTCTGCGCGATTATAGTGAGGCGTGAGCAGTTTAGCAAAACTACTAAATTGCCTAAACAAAAGCGATAACCGTTATGATCATCCTCTGAATGACAGTATATCGGACTGCCATTGTGAAGGTAATATACATAGTTCGCCTGCTTGCGAAAGCCTACACTCGAATTGATATACTTCGTGCCTTCCGGGAAAAATGGTAGTTGTAGTTGCATCTTTTTATCGTCTATTATTTGTTTATTTTTGCAAATATACGACTTTTTTGTATTCTTTTCCGTCTTAAATATCGCGACATTTTCAGTTTGTGGAGCGATTTTCTATATCTCTCTTATTTTCAGCTTGTAAGATTTTATCTGGTCAGGAGTTCTTAACTTTTTTGGATTCCTCTTTTAACTTTAATGTCGCGACATTTTTAGTTTGGGGTATGA
>JAIROL010000226.1 GCA_031257565.1 Tannerella sp.
CTTATTTTGTATTGCTCTCAACTTGCGCTATCTTTATTCAGGAAATGAAGATAGGCGGCGTTTCGGCAATAAAAATAAGCAAACTTATTTTGTATTGCTCTCAACTTGCGCTATCTTTGCCGAATAATCAGAGAAAATTGAACATATTAAATGGGAATATTCGGCTTTTTTAACAAAGAAAAGAAAGAGACATTAGATAAAGGGCTTTCAAAAACAAAAGAAAGCGTTTTCTCCAGGATCGCTCATACGCTTGTAGGGAAAAGTAAAGTTGACGAGGATGTACTTGACGATCTGGAGGATGCGCTTATATCTTCCGACGTAGGCGTCGAAACGACGCTTAAGATTATAAAGCGCATAGAGAAACGCGCAGCTACCGATAAATATGTTACTACGAGTGAATTAACGCAATTACTCCGTGAAGAAATCGCCGAATTGTTGATGGAAAACAATTCGCAGGACGCCGAACATTTTGCTATCCCCGAAGCCTCCGGACCTTATGTTATAATGGTAGTAGGGGTCAATGGAGCAGGAAAGACGACGACCATCGGGAAACTTGCATATCAGTTTAAAAAGAACGGATTTAACGTATACCTCGGCGCAGCGGATACGTTCCGTGCCGCTGCAGTAGAACAACTGGTCGTATGGGGCGAGCGGGTAGGGGCGCCTGTTATAAAGCAAAAGATGGGATCTGATCCTGCATCCGTGGCATTTGATACATTAAGCTCGGCCAAAGCTAATCATGCAGACGTGGTTATCATAGATACCGCCGGTCGCCTTCATAATAAAGTAAATCTGATGAACGAGCTTACCAAGATAAAAAACGTGATGAAGAAAGTCGTACCCGACGCTCCTCACGAAGTATTGCTTGTGCTTGACGGATCAACAGGACAGAACGCTTTTGAACAGGCAAAGCAGTTTACGGCCGCAACAGAAGTGAATGCGCTGGCTATTACGAAGTTGGATGGTACGGCAAAAGGAGGCGTCGTCATCGGTATATCCGATCAATTCCATATACCTGTCAAATATATCGGATTGGGAGAAGGCCTGGAAGATATTCAGGTATTCAGGCGTATGGAGTTTGTTAACTCTTTATTCGGAGAATGAGCTTGCGGCAGAGCGGATGAGAAAAAACAAAGTTGATATAATTACTCTCGGCTGTTCTAAAAATCTTGTTGATTCCGAGCAACTTATGCGCCAGTTCAATGCCAATGGCTATACGGTGACGCATGATCCGGATAAAATAAACGGCGAAATAGTAATAGTGAATACATGCGGTTTTATCGGCGACGCCCAGGAAGAGTCGGTTAATATGATCCTTGATCTGGAAGAAGCGAAGAGGAAAGGACGAATCGGAAAACTTTTTGTCATGGGTTGTCTGTCGGAACGTTTCATGAACGATCTTAAACATGAAATAACCGGCGTAGATCGTTTCTACGGAAAATTTAACTGGAAAAATCTACTGAACGATCTGGGTAAATCGTATTATTCCGATTTGGCTAACGACCGTATTCTGTCGACGCCGTCTCATTATGCTTACCTGAAGATTGCAGAAGGATGTAACCGCCAATGCTCCTATTGTTCCATACCTGTAATAACAGGCAAATATCAGTCCGGACCGATGGAGAACCTTGTAATGGAAGCGCGTCTGCTTGCAAGTAAAGGAGTTAAAGAATTGCAGGTGATAGCGCAGGACCTGACATACTACGGACTGGATCTGTACGGGCGCCCGGCGCTGCCGGAGCTGATAGAACGTCTTTCCGATATTCCGGGAGTGGAATGGATACGTCTCCATTATGGTTATCCTGCACATTTCCCTTACGACTTACTACGCGTCATGCGTGAACGCGGTAATGTATGCAGATACCTTGATATTGCATTACAACATATAAGCGACAGGATGTTGAAGAAAATGCGACGCCATATTACGCGCGAGGAAACTTACGAGTTAATAAAGATTATCCGGCAGGAAGTACCCGGTATACATCTCCGTACTACATTGATGGTCGGTCATCCCGGCGAAACGGAGGGCGATTTTGACGAACTGACCGCTTTTGCCGAAGACATGCGTTTTGAACGTATGGGGGCGTTTGCATACAGTCACGAAACAGGCACATATTCGTACAATCATTATCGGAATGACGTTTCCGATGAAATAAAACAACAACGGTTAGACGCTTTGATGAATATACAGCAATCCGTAGCCGCGGAAATTAATGAGGGGAAAGTCGGAAAAACAATGAAAACGATGATCGATCGTAAGGATGGCGATTATTATATCGGACGAACGGAGTTCGATTCGCCCGAAGTAGACCCGGAAGTATTGATAATGAGTAAAGAACAATTATGCGTCGGTAATTTTTATGATGTGTTTATCGAAAAAGCGGATATTTTTGAACTGTATGGTAAAACCCTAATTTAGCAAAATAAAAGATAAATTTTGTAGAAAAAAGCGATTATTCATTTGGTATATTGCAAATCTTAGATTATATTTGCGTCGAAATAACGAAGCAAATGTTCTATTTTTTTTATGAAAGATGTTGAATTAGTTACCGCATTGTCCAAACAATTGGATATGTCGCCGCATGAAGTACTTAATACGCTGTCGACCCTTTACCTGTTGATAGGAGATGTTGTTTCTTATGGCGGAAGCGTAAGTATTTCCGGCGTCGGACAATTTGAAGCAAAGAAAAAAGGGGAGCGTATCTCGGTAAATCCGACAAATGGAAAAAGATACCTGATACCGCCGAAGCTTACGCCTGTATATAAACCGGCTCCGTTATGGAAGGCTTATCTGAAAAAATTAGATGAAAATGAATGAACGTCTTACTACACGCGATTTAGCAGAATACCTTGCCAATCAAACCGATATAGACAGAAAGCGCGCCGAAGAGTTTATAGACGCTCTATCTTCCTATATTACGCAAGGTATTGAAAGAAATAAATTTGTGAAAATATTAGGATTAGGCACGTTCAAAATTGTGCTTGTGCGTGAACGTGAAAGCGTGCATATACAAACCGGAGAACGTTTTGTTATACCTGCACACCATAAGCTTTCATTTGTACCGGATAAAGATTTTAAAGAACAGATTAATCGTCCGTTTGCATTTTTTGAGCCTGTTGAGACGATGGAGAGCGACGCTCTTGCAGCTAAACCCCAAAAGGTTACTTTCAAAAAAGAAAATGAAGAGACTGTAGATCATGAAGAGATAAGCCTACAAGACGAATTTGTGGATGCTACTGTACGTCCTGACGGAGATAACCGGTATGCGACGGAAGAACTCTATGAAACATCTGTCGATTTAGACATGGAAGACTCATTTGAATATGAAGATTTTCCGGAAATAACGGATTCCTTTGCGACGGAAATAAATGATGAGGCCCTACCGGAACAGGATTATGATTTTTCTGAAATAGAAGAACAATCCGAAATCATAGAAGAGCTTGAACCGGCATCTTTTATCGATCAAACGGAATACGAAGAAACAGAACAGGCTTCGGCATATACGGCATATACGGCATATACGGATGCGGAAAAGAAAGAGGAACAGCTGCCGGACGTTGAACTGAAAAGTAAAGCAGTTCCTTTGTGGTTATGGTTCCTGTTATTGCCATTACTTTTCGTTGTGGGAGTCGGGAGCGGAACATTTGCATTTCTGCAATATAATTCCGATAGAACATTGAAAGTAAAACAACCTGCGAACGTTTCGGAAATGGCTTCCGTAACCGTAGAACGTTCTCCCTTGCCTATAGGATTAATTCAGGCTCCCGATGGCGAGCATCCGGATAATGCAAATGAGGTCGGATTGTTCGGCGATGCTATTCCTGATGGTAATGCGAATGAGAACTCGGCGGCAGAAGAAAATAAAAACGACGAAAGTCAGCCTGCATCCGCGACGCCGGAAAAGAAGACAGAGAAAAAAGTGATAGACTGGCTTGCCCCGTCGCCCGAAAATCCCCGATCAGAACCTAAACGGGCAGACAAACCGAATAAGGAGATAGAAGAGAAAAACAAGGCGCTGGCTAATAATATCAGGAACGCGCAAACGCCGTCTGCTAATGCGGCAAAAACGACCGCAGGAAAAGATAAAGGCGCTTCACCTTCAACTACAAACGCTTCACTTTCAACTACAAACGCTTCACCTTCAACTACAAACGGCGCTAAAACATTACCTGCACGCATCCGTATGAGCGCCGGATCAAGTTTGACCCAGATCGCCATGGAGTATTATGGAGATAAAATATTCTGGGTTTATATCTATGAACATAACAAGAGCCGCATAAAAAATTTTGATAATATTCCTGTAGGAACAGAATTGCAATTGCCGTCGCCAAAAACTTACGGTATCGACGCAAAGAGTAATTCATCCGTACAAAAGGCTCGCCAAAAACAGTCGCAGTTGATGAAATGGGATAATTGGGATGATTATAAGTAGTCGACATGATACAAAACGGCTGTTACTTTTATTAATTTAAAGTATTCTAGTTTCCGGTTAGTATTATTTAACAGCAAAAATTGAATTTTGAAATTTAACATTTCTATTTTTGTACTCCAAAAAAAGAGTTGTAAAAAAAAAATTGAATAATTATAAACTATAAATTTACTAATCTTATGAATGAGACAGTAGATATCCGTGAATTGAACGAACGGATTGAAAGCAACAGTGCATTTGTGAATATGATTACTTCCGGTATGGGGCAGATAATCGTCGGTCAGAAACATTTAGTGGAATCCTTACTTATAGGATTATTGTCCGACGGACATATTCTTCTGGAGGGAGTACCGGGGTTGGCAAAAACGCTTGCTATCAAAACGCTTGCATCTCTTATTGATGCAAAGTACAGCCGTATACAGTTTACGCCGGACTTATTGCCGGCCGATGTGATCGGAACAATGATTTATAGCCAGAAAAATGAAGAATTTGCCGTGAAACAAGGTCCGATCTTTGCAAATTTTGTGTTGGCCGATGAAATAAACCGCGCTCCGGCGAAAGTGCAAAGCGCTTTGCTGGAAGCGATGCAGGAACGTCAGGTCACCATTAGCGAAACGACATACAAATTGCCGAAGCCGTTTCTTGTGATGGCAACGCAAAACCCAATTGAGCAGGAGGGGACATATCCGTTGCCGGAAGCGCAGGTAGACCGTTTCATGCTGAAGGTCGTCATCAATTATCCCGGGAAAGAAGAAGAAAAACTGGTTATCCGGCAGAACATCTCCGGCGATAAGATGGAAGTAAAGCCGGTTCTTATGGCAAAGGAAATTCTGGACGCCCGTAACATCGTTCGCGAAGTTTATCTGGATGAAAAAATAGAGAAATATATCATTGATATTGTTTTTGCAACGCGTCTTCCTTTGGAATACGGATTAAAAGACCTGTCAAACATGATATCGTATCCGGCTTCGCCCCGCGCTTCAATAAATATGGCTCTTGCCGCGCGCGCATACGCATTTATCAAACGTCGCGGGTATGTTATTCCGGAAGATGTGCGCGCCGTGTGCCATGATGTGATGCGTCACCGTATCGGACTGAGTTATGAAGCGGAAGCGAACAACCTTACATCGGAAGAGATTATAAGCGAGATATTGAATAAAGTAGAAGTACCTTGATGGAAACGAGCGAACTTTTAAAAAAAGTAAGGAAGATAGAAATCAAGACACGCGGCTTGTCGCGTAATATTTTTGCCGGAGAATACCATTCGGCATTCAAAGGCCGCGGTATGGCGTTCAGCGAAGTACGGGAATATCAGTTCGGCGACGATATACGCGACATAGATTGGAACGTCACGGCGCGATATGCGCGTCCTTATGTGAAAATCTTCGAAGAAGAACGCGAACTGACGGTTATGTTGATGATCGACGTATCGGGAAGTAAAGACTTTGGTACCGTTCATATAATGAAGAACGAGATAACAACGGAAATTGCCGCCACTCTGGCATTCTCGGCGATACAAAATAATGACAAGATCGGGGTTATCTTTTTTTCCGACAAGATTGAGAAATTTATCCCGCCGCAGAAAGGACGCAAGCATATTCTGTATATTATACGAGAACTACTTGATTTTCAGCCCGAAAATAAGGAGACGGATATTTCGCAGGCGTTGAAATACCTGACAAGCGTGATAAAAAAACGTTGTACGACATTCCTGATATCAGATTTTATCGATAAGGGCAATTATTCGGACGCGCTGACTATTGCTAACCGTAAGCATGATATTGTGGCCATACAGGTTTATGACCGTCGTGAAACGGAATTACCTTCCGTAGGACTGATTAAGATGAAAGATAGCGAAACCGGTTCCGAACGCTGGATAGACAGTTCATCATCAAGCGTAAGGAAGATGTATAATGAATGGTGGAACCGTCGTCAGGAAAAAATGATGCAGTCGTTCAATAAATGTCGGGTGGACTCGGTATCCGTACGTACGGAAGACGATTATGTTAAATCGTTGCTGGCATTGTTTCATAAACGAAATTAATTAGACCAATGAATTTGAGAAGATATCATATTTTATGTATCCTGTTTCTGTTTCTTGCATCGTTGCCGGAAATGAAAATACATGCGCAGCAGACGCTCGTCGATGTAAAAATAGATGTTGCAGACATTATGATTGGCGAACAAACGACGCTTCATTTAACCGTCACGACCGATAAGGATAAACGCATCCTGATTCCTTTGCCGGGCGAAGCGCTCATGAAAGGGATAGAGGTGTTGAATATCATGCCGCCGGATACTGCGGATATCAACAACAACCGCATGACGATCAATTATGATTTGCTCATAACTTCCTTTGATTCGTCATTGTATCTGCTTCCGTCCTTTGTCGCTATCGATGGTCGAGACACATTGTATTCCAATCAGGTGGCGCTGAAAGTTTCGTCTCCTGACGTTAATCTTGAGAATCCGGAGGAATACTATGATATTAAGGACGTCTGGCGCCCTACGTTTGTATTATCCGATTATTATGCGCTTATATACGGGATTCTGTTTACCCTGTTCCTGATTTGTGTGATAGGGTATTTTATTCAACGGATGCGCAACAGACCGGAAAAAACGGTAGCTGTGGCAGTGGGACCTAAATTGCCTCCTCATGAGCAGGCGATTAAAGAACTGAAAGACATTCGCGAACAGAAATTGTGGCAACAGGGACGTAACAAGGAATATTATACGGAAATAACGGATACGTTAAGGCGCTATATTACGGCGCGTTACGGCAGATCCGTGATGGAGAAAACATCATCGGAGATACTCGACCTAATGCGTGACGAAGAACCGGGTCGCAAAGACGTTTATGATATATTGAAACAGATACTTCATTTGTCTGATTTTGTGAAGTTTGCGAAACTTCATCCGCTACCTGACGAAAATGATTTGAGCATGTTTAATGCGAATCTGTTTGTAGAGCGGACAAAGCGCATGGAAGCGGATTCGCCGCCTGCGCCTGATGGAAATCATGCAGGCGAGATTGTTAAAAATGATGAAACGACTAATAAATAAATAATAATATGATATTTGCCAATCCACATTATTTGTATTTATTACTATTGTTGATTCCGCTTGTTATATGGTATATTTTCCGTATGCGGAATAAACAGGCAAGTCTGCAGGTGTCTGCCATGGAGGCTTTTGATACGCCGAAAGCGACTACGCTTAAAGTGTATATGCGCCATTTGCCGTTTGTGCTGCGTATGATTGCCGTTGCTCTTATGATCGTTATTCTGGCGCGCCCGCAGTCGACAAACAGTTGGGATACCAGAAGTACGGAAGGTATAGATATTATGCTGACGATCGATATCTCCGGAAGTATGCTTGCCGAAGACCTGAAACCTAACCGGCTTGAGGCGGCGAAAAATGTGGCGGCTTCATTTATAAACGGTCGTCCGAATGATAATATCGGACTTGTCGTTTTTTCCGGCGAGAGCTTTACCCAATGTCCGCTGACTACCGATCATGCCGTATTGCTTAATCTTTTTAAAGATATACATAGCGGTATGATAGAAGACGGTACGGCCATCGGTCTGGGACTTGCCAATGCGGTAAGTCGTATAAAAGACAGTAATGCGAAATCGCGCGTTATCATTCTGCTGACCGACGGATCGAACAACAGGGGCGAAATTGCGCCGGTTACGGCCGCCGAGATTGCAAAGACATTTGGCATACGCGTTTATACGATCGGCGTCGGTACGCGAGGCGAAGCGCCTTATCCGTTCCAAACGGCATTCGGCATAAAGTACCAGAATGTGCCGGTTGATATTGACGAGCCGACGTTGAAACAAATTGCGTCAATTACCGGCGGACAATATTTTCGCGCTACTGATAATGCAAGCTTGAAATCAATCTATCAAGAGATTGATCAGATGGAGAAAACGAAGATTAGCGTACAGCAATACAGTAAAAAACAGGAAGAGTATATGCCTCTGGCATTGCTGGTTTTTGCGTTGTTGTTATTGGAATTGTTATTGAGAAATACTTGGTTGAGAAATATACCGTAAAATTTGAAAGTTATGTTTCGATTTGCACATCCTGAATATTTGTATTTGTTATTTATACTTCCCGCCTTGCTTATTTTTTACATATATATTGTAAGAGCGCGAAAAAGGGCGATCCGGAAGTACGGGGCGCCCGAACTGATTGCTTCATTGATGCCGGAAGCATCTCCCAAACGCCAACGCCTGAAATATTTTCTTCTGTTTCTGGCAATAATTGCGGTCATCTTTATTATTGCAGGCCCTCAGTTTGGTTCGAAGCTGGAAACGGTTAAACGCCAAGGGATCGAGGCGATGGTTTGTCTGGACGTATCAAACTCGATGCTTGCACAGGATATTACGCCCAATCGCCTCGAAAAGGCGAAACAAATGCTTTCGCGTCTGACGGATGATTTGAATAATGATAAAATGGGACTGATCGTTTTTGCAGGAGACGCTTTTACGCAATTGCCCATCACTTCCGATTATATATCGGCCAAAATGTTTCTTTCTTCCATCAACCCATCCATGGTATCGACACAGGGAACAGCGATCGAGTCGGCAATCAATCTGGCCATGCGCTCGTTTACGCCTGATGAGAGCGCCGGTAAAACGATTGTGATTATTACCGACGGCGAGAATCATGAAGGAGATGCGGTACAGGCTGCCGCCGCCGCCGCGGAAAAAGGCGTTAAGGTAAATGTCGTCGGTATCGGTCTGCCGCAGGGCGCTCCGATTATGCTTGGCAGTAATAATAATTATATGAAAGACAATACCGGTAATGTCGTGATCACACAACTCAATGAAACGATGTGTCAGGAGATTGCACAAGCGGGAAAAGGCCTGTATGTGCGGGCAGATAATACAAATTCCGCACTCAGAGCCTTACAGAATGAACTTGGTAAAATGTCAAAATCGGAAATAGAAAGCCAGGTCTATTCGGATTATGATGAACAATTTCCGATATTGGCATGGATAGCTCTGGTATTGCTTGTTACGGAATTCCTTACATCGGAACGGAAGAATAGATTGTTTAGAAAAGTAAAACTGTTTTCTTAATCTTCTTTGATAGGATGAATATGTTGAATATAGAAAGAAAAATAGGCGTCGTATTGACTGCATTTTTATTGTGCACAGGCTCCGTTGCAGCACAAAAAGCGGAGCGTAAAAATGTGCGCGAGGGAAATAAGCAGTATAAAAAAGAGAAATATACGGAAGCGGAAATTGCGTACCGGAAAGGTATAGAAGTGAATCCACGTTCGACGGAAAGTATCTATGACCTGGGTAACGCTCTTTACAAGCAGGAAAAATACCCCGAAGCATCCGAACAATACCAGCTTATTGCCGGACAGGGAGAACGACTTCTGCGCGAAGATCCGAATAATGCGGCCCGCCTGGCGCAGGTATTTCATAATCTTGGGAATATCGGTATGAAAAGCCGGGAATACCAAAAAAGCGTCGAGGCTTACAAACAGTCGTTACGACTGAATCCGACCGACGAGGAAACCCGCTATAATCTGGCGTTAGCTCAGAAATTGTTACAGGACCAACAAGACCAAAACCAGGAGCAAAACCAGGACCAGGAGCAAGAGCAAAACCAGGATCAGGAGCAACAGGATCAACAGGATCAGAATCAGGATCAACAACAGGATCAGAATCAGGAACAACAACAAGACCGGAACCGGCAAGAACAACAGGAGCAGGAACAAAAGACCCGGGAACAACAACAGCAAAATGAGCAGATGAGTCGTGATAACGCCCAACAGATGCTGGATGCATTCCTCCAGGACGAAAAGGATACGCAGGAAAAAGTGAAAAAGGCGCAAATGCAACAACAGCAAAGCCGTAAACAGGAAAAACAATGGTAGGATAACGATGACAATGAAGAATTATAAATATACGGAGAATATGAGGAAAAAGATGTTTTTTTTATTCATGTTGTTTTCTGTCGGATTATTACAGAATATAAAAGCGGAAGAAGTCACATTTAAAGGTTCTGCTCCGCCGGCAGTTGTTGTGGGAACACAATTTCAGTTGGCGTATGTGGCGAATGTATTGAATGGATCCGATCTGCGCTTACCTGCGGAGATACCGGAGAATTTTGACATATTGATGGGACCCGCTGTTTCAACGAATAGAAGTATGCAGATCATTAACGGGAAACGCGCCGGCTCTTCTACCACAACTTATACCTACGTGTTGTCTGCCAAAAAGGAAGGAACATTTAATATAGATCCTGCAACGATAAAAATAGGTAATTCCGAGTATAAATCAAACGCTCTCACAATAAAAGTCCTGCCGGCCGATCAGACGACGGCGCAAAATCAGGCGCAGGGTGGGGGAGCTCGGCAACCGGGAGACGGGGGGGCGGCTTCATCTTCCGGCATTAGTGACGAAAACATCTTTTTGCGCGTGATTGTGTCGAATCGCGACGTCTATGAACAGGAGGGTTTCCTGGTGTCGTTCAAACTCTATACGGTATATGACATTGCCGGAGTTAACAATGTGAAATTTCCCGAATTTGAAGGTTTTCTAGCGCAGGATATAGAATTGAAAGATGTACAATGGCAGATGGAAAATTACAAGGGGCGAAATTATAATACGGCTGTGATGAAGCAAACCGTACTGTATCCGCAACGTTCCGGACAGCTCAAAATAGGAAGCGGCAGGGTCGACGCCGTGGTTCGCGTACGTAATCAATCGCGAGGCCGCAGCTTCTTTGACGACTTTTTTGATACCTATCAGAATGTAACAAAACCATTGGTTTCTTCTCCTGTAACAATTGACGTAAAACCTTTGCCTACAGGCAAACCGGTATCATTCTCGGGAGCGGTTGGCAATTATACGATGAGTTCGGAAATAAACAAAACAGAGCTAAAAGCAAATGAGGCAATTACAATCAAACTAACGATAAAAGGAAACGGGAATATCAAGTTACTGAAAAATCCGGAAGTTAAATTCCCGAACGATTTTGAAGTATACGATCCGAAGGCGAATAATAATATCCGGGTGACGGAGGCCGGAGCAAGCGGCTCTAAAACCATCGAATATATGGCAATCCCCCGTTATGCCGGCGATTTTGAAATACCGGCCGTGAATTTTTCATATTTTGATACAAAGGCGGGCGTTTATAAAACGCTTTCTACAGAGCCGTATAAACTGAAAGTGGAAAAAGGCGAAGGCGGTTCGGATGCTCCCGTAGTATCCAATTTCACAAACCGCGAAAGCGTTAAACTCCTCGGAAAAGATATACGCTATATGAAGACAGGGGAGGTTCATTTTATATCCAACAAAGAAATTTTCTTCGGATCATTCCTTTATGTGATGGCTTATCTGATGATAACCATATTGTTTGTCGTGTTCTTTATCATCTACCGAAAACAAATGAAGGAAAATTCGAATATCGCTCTTGTGCGCACGAAAAAGGCAAACAAAACAGCCGTAAAACGATTGAAACAAGCGGAAAAGTTTCTCAGGGAAGATAAGGAAGAATCCTTTTACGAGGAAGTACTGCGCGCCTTATGGGGCTATTTGAGCGATAAGCTGAATATGCCTCAATCTGAACTTACGAAAGATAATGTCGCGGCGGAACTGACGAAATATGGAGTTAATGATGAACTGTCAGGCGAGTTTATGGAGATAATCAATACATGCGAATTTGCCCGCTATGCGCCAAGCAAAGCGTTAGGCGCGATGGATAAACTATTCGGTGAAACGATTGATGCAATCGGTAAAATGGAAAGTACGATAAAAAAATAAGATAGTAAGTTATGCAGAATATAAATGAAAAAGTTATCGGATTATTATTGTTTTGCGTATCGTCTGTAGGCGCGTATGCGCAGGGCGCTGATATAAAAGCTGCAGAAACGGCTTATGGCGCCGAACAATACGACAAAGCGATCGAATTATATGAATCGGTACTGAAGAATTACGGCGACTCCTATGAATTATACTATAATCTCGGTAATTCATACTTTAAAACCGGAAAAATAGCCCATGCCATTCTGAATTATGAACGCGCATTGCTGATCAAACCGGGTGATGGGGACGTCCGTTTTAATCTTGAACTGGCAAAACAGCAGACTGTTGATAAAATAGAACCGTTACAGGAATTTTTTCTAAAAAAATGGTTCCGTTCCGCGCAGAATCTGATCGGAGTAGATTCATGGGCGGCGATTGGTATTGTATCCTTTGTATTGCTTATTGGTTGCCTTATCCTGTTTTTCTTTTCCAAATGGATGCGTCTGAAGAAATCAGGATTTTATTTGGGCATCTTGTTATTTGTGGTCGTTATCTTTGCAAACGTATTTGCTTATAATCAGAAGAAAGAACTTTTGAACCGTCGCGCGGCGATTGTTTTCACCCCTACGGTAACGGCAAAAAGCTCTCCTGATAACAGCGGTACGGATTTATTTGTGCTGCATGAAGGAACAAAAGTCTTTATTCGCAATGCCGTAGGCGACTGGAGCGAAATTGTGCTGGAAGACGGAAACATCGGATGGATAAATAAGAAAGATATAATTGTAATTTGATTTATGCTTGAAAATGTGCTTGATTATGAACAAGACCTGTTTCTGCAACTGAACGGCGCTCATTCTCTATTCGGAAACCAGTTTATGTGGCTGTATTCGGGTAAAATTGCGTGGATCCCGGTGGCCTTCCTGTTTGTTGTAATACTTTCTTGCAAAAACAGAAAACACTGGAAGGAAACGCTTCTTATATTTGCTGCAATCGCTCTGGTTATTACCTTTTGCGACCAGTTTTCGTCAGGCTTTTGCAAGCCGTTTTTTTCCCGTTTCCGACCGACGCATCATCCTGATTTTATGAACGAAGTAAAGACCGTATTTGATTACCGGGGCGGACGTTACGGTTTTATATCAAGCCATGCGGCAAACGCATTTGGATTTGCAACGCTGACGTCCCTGATTTTCAGATATCATTTTTATTCCGTCGTGTTGTATATTTGGGCGACAATGAATGCATACAGCCGGATTTACCTGGGCGTGCACTTTATCACCGACATCGTTCCGGGAATTATGGCAGGACTTTTTTTCGGATGGATTGTCTATAAAATGTACGTATATATACGAAGAAAAGCGATTCCGGATAAAGCCGTAAGCGCCGATATACGATGCGAAGATACCCGAAATCTACGTAGCGGACTTAATCTCATTTTATATATCCTGATATTGACAATCGTTATGATGGCGATCATCAGTACGCTATATGCCTTAGATGTTATCCCTGCGCTGACGGTAAAATAATCATGTTATAGAATGATGTCGTAGAGCATATTATTGTTTTCTCATGAATATATTTGGATAATCGGAAAAATGTTATTATATTTCGGAACATAAATGAATAAATAGACAGAGTATTAACCAAAAAGTATTTTGA
This sequence comes from Tannerella sp., assembly GCA_031257565.1. Classification (GTDB taxonomy): domain Bacteria; phylum Bacteroidota; class Bacteroidia; order Bacteroidales; family Tannerellaceae; genus Tannerella. Next base: position 13,859 of record JAIROL010000226.1, read on the forward strand.
CCATGGCGAGAACAATCACATTTAATGAACTTCGTGACATCAAAGACCGTTTGCCGGACGGTTCCATGCATTGTATAGCTGATGAATTAGGCGTCAGTGTAGAAACCGTTCGTAATTATTTCGGAGGCTATAATTATAAAAATGGAAAAAGCTGCGGATTCCATCTTGAGCCGGGACCAAATGGAGGAATCGTTGTCCTGGACGATACGACGATTTTGGAAAAGGCGCTCAAGATGCTGGAAGAGAAAGAAAAGCCGATTTCTGTAGCAGATGCCTGAAATAGGATAAAATCCCGGAACAGTTCTTTCTGCAACGGGATTTTTTTTTAAAAATCAAGTCGAATTTATTAGAAAATAATTATGGAAGATAAACTTGTCACATTAGCTATTCATACTTATGAAAAGGCGCAAATTCTTAAAACCATCCTGGAGTCGGAAGGAATGGAGGTATTCATTCATAATGTGAATCAGATCCAGCCGGTGGTGTCTGCCGGCGTGCGCGTACGCATAAAAGAAAGCGATCTTCCGCATGCTTTGCGCATTATAGAAGCTACGCAGTTTTTTAAGGAAGACGAAGAACCGTCTGCAGATGACAATGTGAAAAAGATATTAATACCGGTAGATTTTTCCGATTACTCTATGCGCGCTTGTGAGATCGGGTTTGAATATGCAAGCCGGATCGGAGCGGAAGTTATGCTGCTTCACGCTTATTATATAGCCCTTATGCCTTCGTCATTGCTATATCTTGGCTTGGGACAGGATGCGTTCGACGACGAATCTGTGCGCATTGCTTATGATCGTATGCAGGCTGACCTTAAAAATATGGTATCCGTCATTGATCATAAGGTCGCATCCGGCGAACTCCCGGAAGTGAAGTATAATTATATAATCCGGGAAGGTCTTCCTGACGACGAAATAATCGCATATGCGAAAGAATATCGTCCGACGTTTATAATTATGGGAACACGCGGTAAAAATCGTAAAAATCTCGATTTAATCGGTAGTATTACGGCAGAAATCATTGAACGGACAAAAGTTCCTTTGCTGGCGGCGCCGGAAGATATAACATTTGAGAACCTGAAGGAAGTGAAAAATATAGCATTTGCCACGTCGTTTAACGAACACGATCTTGTGGCGTTTGATCGCTTCACGAAACTCATGAACAGTTATGCGCCCAACGTCCATCTGTTCAATATCTCTACCAGTAAAGACGAATGGGATGAAATCCGTTTGACCGGTACGCGCGAGTACCTGAAGAAACATTATCCGGATATCAATATTGATTTTACCGTCCTGGATAGCGGAGAACTGTTAGACGCCGTCGATAAATTTGTTCGGGAAAAACAGATTGACGTAATCGCATTGACTACATACAGGCGCAGCATGATAACAAAGATATTCAATCCGAGTATTGCACGCAGAATGCTTTTCCATTCGAATACCGCTCTGTTGGTTATTCCTGAGTACGGCAAATAAATCAATGTACGCCGGAAAAATCTTCCGGCGTATTTCCCACCCCCCTTTCTTATTCTATTCTGTATAATTAATATTATGTTAAATATCTTTTTGTCGCTTTTTTATGGCGGTGGCAGTCGTGTCCCCGTTATGACTGATGAAGATGCAGATTAAAAAAAAGAGGGAGACGTTTTTGTTTCCCTCTTTTTACTTCGGCAAAAAGAATTAGCAGCAAAGTATCCCCTGACTTCAAGGATACTGCTTAAACGGATAATCAAATTTTCGTTTATGAATAACAGTATTATTTATTCGTTGTCGCCGTTCATAGATTCCATTTCTTTGAGTTTATCTCCCATATCAAGGTTATAGTATATACTGCGCAAAGCCATTTTATTATCGCTGACTTCGGGATTCAGCATATATGCTTTTTCGAAATAAGGTAATGCTTTTCTGAATAATTCTTTCGCTTTTTCTCTTTCTTCATTGTATTTTTTTACGTCGGCAATCTCATTAGCTTTATCCAGTTGAGTAACCCCCTGGTTAAAATAAATACGTCCGAGATTAGATTGAGTATCTGCATTTTCGCCGTCTAATTCGATTGATTTTATGAAGAAATCTTCAGCTTTGACGTAATCTTTCAAACCGGATTCATATACGCGTCCTGCCACATCATACAATTGAGCGTTATTAGGATCGTTCTGTATGGCCGTATTTATATATTCGATGGCCTTTTCATTCCTGCCGGAATTAATGTAAATGTTTATCAGGTTAAGAAGGTAATAAGGCTCTTTCGGGAATAAAGCAAGACCTTCGCCAAGAACTTTTTCAAAATTTTCCGTATCTTCGGATCTCTGATATTCATCGGCAAGATACTGGAATACTTCATTTTGTTTAAAATCGATTTTGCTGGCGCGGGTCATCGCTTCTACTGCGATCGCATGATCATTAAGCTGGCTTGCAGCGATTGCCGCATAATAATTCGCATAGATATAGTTTGAATCGATCGGGGTCGTTTCGCCGACTTTTTCTCCTTCTTTCAGCAAAGGAGCTTCCGATATAGTAATATACTGATTGAAGAAATCGTAAGCCTTCCTGTAATCTCTTTGTTCGAAAAAGTAGGCTCCGCCGTTAATATAGTAAGGTAAGTTTGCCTTCAGGATCACGCTCATATCTTTGGTATATTTAGGCTTTACTTTACCTTTTGCGTCAGGCTTTTTATCCAGTTCATACGCTTTCAGGAAGTAAGGATATATGTCATTTAGCGCGCTGTACATAATCGCTTCGTCATATTTCTGACCCAATATCTGTTTTGTGTTCTCCTGATCAAATTGAAGGCTTTCGATCTGGCCTGCGGTAAACCATGTCTTAGCTTCCTCTTTTGTCTCGGCATTATCCAAAGCTCCCTTAATTGCTGCTCTCGCTTCTGTGAAGTTCGGCTTTGCATCTTTCGCTAACTTCAACGCTTCGGCTACGGCTTTTTTCTGCCCGAAAGAAACGGCCGCCACCAAACAAAGTCCAAGTGTAAATACTAATTTTTTCATCTTTTTCAATAATTTGAGTTAATAATTCTTTATTCTTCATTTATAGCGCTTTCGCTTTCTTCCACAGGGTCGGTCAGCGAAGTTTTTTCATTAATTGAATTTTTTTCCATTTCCTGCACTGAGTTTTCCGAAATGCCTTTGTTTACGAGCTTTTCTTCTTCCGTCTCGGAGATAACTTTACAAACAGACGCTATTTCATCATTTCTCTTATCCAGGTTTATTAGTCTTACGCCTTGTGTGGCGCGTCCAATAATGTTCAAATTTACGACATTTATTCGAATAGCAATACCGGATTTGTTAATTATCATTAAATCATTTTCGTCCGTTACGGATTTAATGTCGACCAATTTGCCTGTTTTCTCTGTAACATTTAGGGTTTTGACCCCTTTTCCGCCACGGTTTGTGATACGATAATCATCAATCTTTGAACGTTTACCATAACCTTTTTCCGAAACGACCAGGATCGATTCTTTTTCCGGTTTTTTAATACAGATCATTCCTACGACACAGTCGTCTTTTTCGTCGAGCGTCATACCGCGCACGCCTGTAGCCGTACGTCCCATGACGCGCACTTTGCTTTCATGGAAACGGATGGCGCGTCCGTTTTTATTGGCGATCACGACGTCGTTATTTCCGTTTGTCATGCGGACCTGAATAAGTCCGTCGTCATCGCGTAGCAATATGGCGATAACGCCATTCTGACGTGGACGCGAATAAGCTTCAAGCAACGTTTTCTTGATAATGCCTTTTTTCGTGCAGAATAATAAATAATGTGAATTAATAAACTCCGTATCGGTAGTCAGATTTTTCACCCGTATGAATGCGCTTACGCTGTCATCCGGATCAATGTTCAACAGGTTCTGTATGGCTCGTCCTTTTGACGTGCGCGTACCTTCCGGTATCTCGAAGACCTTTTTCCAGTAACATTTCCCTTTTGCCGTGAAGAAAAGAAGGGTTGCATGCATGGACGCCGGATATATATATTCCACGAAATCTTCGTCGCGGGTGTCGGAACCTTTCGCGCCGACGCCTCCACGAGCCTGTGCGCGAAACTCGGATAACGGAGTTCGTTTGATATATCCCATGTGTGAAAGCGTGATGATCATCTCGTCGTCCGCATAGAAATCTTCCGGATTCATTTCTTCCGACGCATATACGATATCCGTTTTGCGTTCGTCGCCGTATTTGTCGATGATTTCCTGAAATTCATCTTTTATAACTCCCATCAGGATATCTTCATTTTCAAGAATTTCTTTCAAACGCGCAATCAGTTTCGCGATTTCTTCAAATTCCGCACGCAGTTTATCCTGCTCCAGTCCCGTCAGTTGACGCAGACGCATTTCAACGATCGCACGGGCCTGAATTTCCGATAGATTGAAACGTGCAATCAAATTGGAGATCGCTTCCTGCGGATTGCTTGATTTCTTTATGATGGCAATTACTTCGTCGATATTGTCGGAAGCGATAATCAATCCTTCGAGGATATGAGCGCGTTCTTCCGCTTTTCTCAACTCATATTTCGTACGGCGGGTAACGACTTCTTTACGGTGATCGACGAAATAACCGATCATATCTTTCAGATTCATCTGCTTCGGACGCCCCTTTACCAGCGCGATATTATTCACGCTGAACGACGACTGCAACGCCGTCATCTTGTATAGCTTGTTCAGCGCTACATTCGCATTGGCGTCGCGTTTAATGTCGACAACGATACGCATCCCCTGACGGTCCGATTCATCGTTTACATTGGATATGCCTTCAATACGCTTTTCATTGACAAGATCCGCGATGTATTTGATCAATTCGGCTTTATTGACCAGGTATGGTATTTCGCTGATGACGATTTTGTCGTGGGAGGAAGACGTTTCAATCTCGGCTTTACCTCTTAACACAATACGGCCGCGGCCTGTTTCGAAAGCGTCCTTGACCCCCGCATATCCGTAAATGGTTGCGCCGGTAGGAAAATCCGGAGCTTTCACATATTCCATCAAACCTTCGACGTCAATATCCCCACGCATGTCGACGTAAGCTTTACAAGCCTCCATAACCTCCGTCATATTATGGGGAGGCATGTTTGTCGCCATACCGACGGCAATACCGGAAGCTCCGTTTATCAACAGGTTGGGTATTCGTGTCGGCAAAACGATAGGTTCATGTAACGTATCGTCAAAATTCAGCTGAAAATCAACGGTATCTTTATCAATATCGCGCAGTACTTCTTCTGCCAGCTTGCTCAATCGCGCTTCCGTATAACGCATCGCTGCAGGACTGTCGCCGTCGACCGAACCGAAGTTCCCCTGTCCGTCAACCAACATATAGCGCATCGACCATTTTTGCGCCAGACGAACCATTGCAAAATAAACGGAAGAATCTCCGTGAGGATGGTATTTACCTAAAACCTCTCCGACAATTCTCGCGGATTTCTTGTATGGTTTGTCCGACGTGTTTCCCAACTCGTTCATTCCAAACAAAATACGCCGATGAACAGGCTTAAAGCCGTCTCTGACGTCGGGGAGCGCACGTGATACAATAACGGACATTGAATAATCAATGTACGCGGATTTCATCTCATTATTAATATCGATCTTAATAATTCTGTCTTCAACCATTCTTAATGTTATTTAGTTCCACATTTTTTAATATATACATTATTAAATATACTTCGCATAGTTTGCAAAAAAGCGCACTAAAGTACTGCTTTTTTGTTTCATGGCAAAATCAATCCGGCGAAAAAAATAAAAGAATTGCCTTATTTTCAAACAAAAGGTTGAAAATAAAGGGATTTTATCGCCAAAGCGTCCGCAGCGTTCTAAGTAAAGGAAATTTTATCCGTAAATTTGGAACTGAACAATTTCTTTGACGATCCGAATATATATGAGTTGATGAAAAAAATTGGCACGTTTGATGCTGTGATAGATCCATTTTTTGATGTATATTTGCCAAGAATTACCGAATTGATGAATTTTGATGCAAAATATGTAACATGCGGTTTTTAAATATAAAATTAATTGATTCATGTGGACACGATTAACAAAATTACAAAAATTCTTTTTTATTCTGATTGTATTGTCTCTGGCGGTTGCCGGAATTGGAACTTGGTTATGCGAGCGATTTCTAAATGTGAGCGATCCTGTTATTAACTACGGGATTAAACTCCAGATAGTAGGAGGGTTGTATATGTTTGCCCCTACTATTTCTGTCTTGATTGTAGAAAAATGGAATTTCAAGAAAGTTTTTACGGAATACAACATTCGACTAAAAGCTATTCATATTTCCAAGTCTGTAAAATACATATTGCTTACGGCATTTTTATTGCCGGTACTGATCCTGTTTTTTTCTTTTTTATTTGGCAATGTATTTGGACTCAAAGAATTTGGTTTTTTAATTATCTCAAAAGAGGATTTAAATCCTTTAGTTATGACAGAATTACCTCCTTTCTTTTCTGATTTTACGTTGCGTATGTTGATTGGCATTCCGTTTTTAGCTGTTTCCAGTTTATTAGCAGGTTGTACTATTAATCTTATTTTTGCTTTAGGTGAAGAAATTGCCTGGCGAGGCTTTTTAGAAAAAGAAATCGTAATAAGCGAAAAATGTAAACCACTTTTAATTGGTACTGTTTGGGGACTATGGCATGCCCCTTTAATTCTGCTACTTGGACTTAATTATGTAGAACATCGCATTGTTGGTATTTTTGTTATGGTAATTGTTTGTATTGCATTAGCATATTACTTTTCTCAATCGCTTCATCAATCTCGCACGCTATTGGTTCCTGCCGCTTTACATGGAATAATAAATTTCAGTCCACTTTTTACTCTTATTTTTGTAAAAACAGGAAATCCTTTATTAGGGCCGCCGATGGGGCTTATTTTTGCATTATCAGTAGCTACCGTCATTTTCATATTATGGTTATTTAGAAAACGAACACTAAATGAAGAAACATAAAAAAAACTTTTTTCATTACATGCGTTTGGAAATCTTACGATTTTCATCTAATTTTGTCCCTCAATAATAAAAATAAAGAAGAAATGACGTCATCCTACTGGCAGGAGGAACTGGAAACGATGGATTGTAACGATCTGCGGTTGCTGCAGACCGAGAGATTACGCAAGACAATGACGCAGGCTGCTAATTCTCCCTTTTATAAAAAAGTGTTCGCAGAAAAAGGCTTGTCCGCCGATCGTATAAAATCGCCGGAGGATTTGAAAAATCTGCCCTTTACTACAAAAGAGGATCTGAGGTCTCATTATCCGTTCGGATTTGTAACGATACCGCTTCAGCAATGTGTGCGTTTACATTCGTCGAGCGGCACTACCGGAAATCCGACTGTTGTCCTCCACTCTCGGAAAGACATTGACTTATGGGCTAATCAGGTGGCCCGTTGTATGTATATGGTCGGTTTACGCGATACGGACGTATTTCAGAATACATCCGGCTATGGCATGTTTACCGGAGGACTTGGTTTTCAGTATGGCGCTGAAAAACTGGGCGCTCTCACCGTTCCGGCTGCAGCCGGAAATTCAAAACGCCAGATCAAATTTATCATGGATTTCGGTACTACGGTTCTTCATATTATACCAAGTTACGCTACGCGTCTGGCCGAGGTATTTCAGGAAATGAACATCGATCCGCGTATGGATACGCAGTTACGCGTTTTCTGTATGGGCGCGGAACCGCATTCCGAAGAACAAAGGCGTCGTATCGAGCAATTATTGGGCGTGAAAGCCTATAATTGCTTCGGAATGTCCGAAATGAACGGCCCTGGCGTCGCATTCGAATGTATGGAACAGAAAGGTCTTCATATCTGGGAAGATTATGTGATTGCGGAAATCATCGATCCGCAAACATTACAACCTGTTCCCGACGGAGAGATCGGCGAACTGGTCCTTACAACGCTTCAGCGTGAAGCGATGCCGCTGATACGATACCGTACGCACGACCTTACGCGCTTCTTGCCCGGCGAATGTCCGTGCGGACGGACACACCGGCGTATAGATCGCTTCAGAGGCCGTAGCGACGATATGATCATACTGAAAGGAGTCAATATTTTCCCGGTACAGATAGAAACGATATTAATGAGCTTCAAAGAACTGGGCGGAAACTATCTGATAACAATAGAAACGGTCGGTAATAACGACGAGATGCTTATTGAAGTTGAATTAAGCGACCTCTTCACCGACGATTACGGCGTTCTTGAACGTCTGAACCGGAAAATCGTCCGGCAATTGAAAGACGAGCTCCTGATAACTCCCCGTGTGAAACTGATATCAAAAGGATCCCTTCCGGTTTCCGAAGGAAAAGCCGTTCGCGTGAAGGATCTTCGTAAACTCTGTCTTTAGATTATTAACCACAATAAATCCCGAATCCTATGACTGTTAATCAAATCTCTGTTTTCATTGAGAATAAATACGGCAAATTGTGCGAAATTCTGGCATTACTGGGAAATGAGAATATACATATTATTGCCGCGACTGTAGCGGATACTTCGGAGTACGGCATATTAAGGCTTATCGTCACCGAACCGGAAATAGCGTATAAAATACTGAAAAGCAATAATGTCAATGTGAATCTGACCGATGTGCTTGCCATCGCTACGGAATCGTCGGCCGGAAGTTTTGCCAAAACGCTGAAATTCTTTACGCATTCGGGACTTAGCATCGAATATATGTACTGCTTTTCGCTGAAAGGAAAGTCGGTGCTTATACTGCGTACCAATAACCGGGAAGCCGCACGCGAGGTCATACGCCGTCACGACCTGGACTATATATGCGAGAACGACCTTGTAAACTTATAATTCACGGAAAGATTAACTTAAAAACAAAATAACAATGTTTGGAATAGATGACCCCGGAACCTGGATAGCCTATCTTTTGGCGTTTATATGTCTCGCATTTTCTATATGGTATGGCGTTTCACGTTGGAATAAAGATGAAAAATAAATGGATACATTAGGAATTGGTATAATCGTTATACTTTATATGTTTGTTCTTGCATGGTTGGGATACCTCGGATACAAACGGACAAAAAATGCAAGCGACTATCTGCTTGGAGGGCGCGAGATCAATCCGGTCATTATGGCTCTCTCCTACGGGGCGACTTTTATTTCCGCATCGGCAATTGTCGGATTTGGCGGCGTGGCGGCAACGTTCGGTATGGGCATCCAATGGCTTTGCGTACTGAATATGCTGATGGGCGTTATCATTGCATTCATTTTTTTCGGCAGACGTACGCGGCGCCTCGGAGAAGAATATAATGCCAATACATTTCCGCAATTTCTGGGACTTCACTACAACTCGCGTGCAGTACAGGTTTTTATCGCGGTTGTGATATTTGTCGGGATGCCTTTATATACGGCGGTTGTGATGAAAGGCGGCGCGGTGTTTCTGGAGCAGATGTTCAATGTGGATTACAATATTGCGTTGCTTGTATTTACGCTGATTGTTGCCGCTTATGTGATTACGGGAGGCATAAAAGGAGTCTTGTATACCGACGCATTTCAGGCTGTTATCATGTTTTTATGTATGTTATTCCTGCTGATATGGTTCTATCATACGATAGGAATGAATTTTACGGAAGCCAACCGGGCGCTTTCGGATATTGCGCATCTTGTTCCCGAGCGGTTTCAGGCTATCGGCCATCAGGGATGGACGCGTATGCCGGTATCAGGTTCTCCTCAATGGTATACGCTGGTTACTTCGCTTATACTCGGAGTCGGCATCGGATGTCTGGCACAACCACAATTGGCGGTACGCTTCATGATGGTAAAAAGCTCCAAACAGCTGAACCGCGGGGTTCTTATAGGAAGCGTATTCATTGTTATTACAGTGGGGTCTATTTATCATGTCGGAGCGTTATCTAATCTTTTCTTTCTTAAAACAGAAGGCGTCGTAGCATCCGAGGCGATAAAAGATATGGATAAGATTATCCCCCTGTTTATCAACAAAGCAATGCCGCAGTGGTTCGGCGCGTTTTTTATGCTGTGCATTATTTCGGCAAGCATGTCGACATTGAGCGCTCTTTTTCATACAATGGGTTCGGCTTTCGGGTCCGATATTTTCCCGAAGTCAGGCCGTCGTAAAAACCCCCATTCTACGATTGGGGTGCGGATTGGCGTGCTTTTTTCAATTATAGTCAGTTATATTATATGCTATACGCTCAGTGCAGGTATCATCGCACGAGGTACGGCCTTATTTATGGGCGTTTGCGCCGCTACCTTCCTTCCCGCTTATGTCTGCTCCCTGTACTGGAAAAAGGCAACCCGCCGGGGCGTATTGACTAGTTTATACACAGGCGCCGCAACCAGTATTTTTTCCATGCTTTTTCTGCATAGGGCGGAAGCGGCTCCGATCGGTTTGTGCCGCTTGTTGACAGGCAGGGATGTGCTGATCGACGTATATCCGTGGTTTGCGATAGATCCGATTGTAATTGCCTTACCGGTTTCGGTATTTACAATCATTGGGGTGAGTTTGCTGACACAATCCCGAAAATGCGTATCAAATTAATGCATACTTTTGCGACGATATTTTAAGCATGAAGAAAATAACTAAAAAGCTGTTATCGATCGGAATTATTATTATTACGGCCGTTGGCGCGGTATGTGGAGCAATTGCATACGGCCTGTTGTATATGCCTAATTTTAAACTCTCCGAAACAAAGTATGTTTATATCTATGAAGATCATAAAGATTTTGACGCTTTGTGCGAGGAATTGCGCGATTCGGCAGGTTGCAGGCACATTGATCTTTTCAGAATCCTGGCCGGTTTCCGCGAATATCCCGGAAATATGAAATCCGGACGGTTTGCAGTTGAGCCGGATATGAATAATCATACGTTGCTGAATCGTTTACGCCGCGGACAACAAACGCCGGTCAGGCTCACATTCAATAATATACGGCTTCTCGGCGACCTGACTGCCCGTCTTTCCGATCAACTGATGATTGAAGAGGACGATTTGTTATCAAGACTCGGGGATGATGAATATAGCGAGTCGTTAGGATTTAACGCGGCGACCATCAAAGCCATGTTTATTCCCAATACGTATGAAGTATACTGGAATATTTCCGCAGATAAGCTGATTGAACGTATGAAGCGCGAATATGACGCTTTCTGGAATGAAAACCGCCTTGCGAAAGCCGGAGAATTGCGTATGTCGCCCGTTGAAGTATCGATTCTTGCATCCGTTGTGGAAGAGGAAACCACTGTTCCGGACGAATATCCTGTCGTTGCAGGATTGTATATAAACCGTTTACGCAGAGGCATGCCGTTGCAGGCCGACCCTACCGTGAAATATGCTGTGGGAGACTTTTCTCTCCGGCGTATTCTGAATAAACACCTGGAAGTAGAATCTCCGTATAATACATATCTGCACGAAGGACTGCCTCCCGGACCGATACGCGTCCCTTCGGTGAAAGGGATTGACGCCGTTCTTAACTATACAAAACACAACTATCTTTATATGTGCGCCAAAGAAGATTTTTCCGGACGCCACAATTTTGCCGTTACCCTGAGCGAACATAACCGGAATGCGGATAAATACCGTGCGGAATTGAACCGGCGGGGTATAAGATAACACAGAGATGATAAAATAATAACACGTATGAATAAAAAATTATTTTTAGGTGATGAAGCCATAGCGCAGGCTGCGATAGATGCAGGATTATCCGGCGTATATTCGTATCCGGGGACTCCATCGACTGAAATAACGGAGTATATACGACGGAAAACAGCCGGAAGCGATATACACAGCCGTTGGTGCGCGAACGAAAAAACAGCGATGGAAGCGGCGCTCGGTATGAGTTATGCCGGGAAACGCGCCCTGTGCTGCATGAAACATGTCGGGCTGAATGTGGCGGCAGACTGTTTTATGAACGCAGCAATAAGTGGTATAAACGGAGGAATGATCATCGTTTCGGCAGACGACCCTTCAATGCATTCGTCCCAGAATGAGCAGGATAACCGGATATACGGGGATTTTGCCATGATCCCGATGCTGGAGCCTTCGAACCAACAGGAAGCTTATGATATGGTATACGAAGGATTTGAACTGTCGGAGAAACTGGGTTATCCGATTTTATTGCGCATCACCACCCGGATGGCTCATTCACGGGCGGGCGTTACAACCCGCGAACAAAAAAAACAGAACGAAATCTGTTTTCCGGAAGATGGCCGCAAACGTTTTATCCTGTTACCGGCTCTGGCGCGCCAGCGGTTCAGGGTTATACTGGAAGCGCAGGACCTTTTCGTAAAAACATCCGAAGAGTCTATATATAATCAATATTTTGACGGACCGGACAAAAAATTGGGCATTATTACCGCCGGTATTGCATTTAATTATTTTTCCGAAAATTATCCGGACGGATTTGAGTGTCCGGTACTTAAAATATGCCAATACCCGTTGCCGAAAAAAATGATCGAAAAAATCGCCTCCGAATGTGACGAATTGCTGCTCCTTGAAGAAGGTTTTCCGTTTGTGGAAGCGCAACTGAAAGGATACCTCGGGAAAGGACCGAAAGTGCGCGGACGCCTTGACGGCACGCTCAAACGCGACGGCGAGCTGACGCCGCATGCGGTAGGTCAGGCGCTGGGAAAGAATATCGAGCATTACTATGCGGTACCGGAACTGGTGGAACCGCGCCCGCCGATGTTATGCCAGGGATGCGGACATCGCGATCTGTACGATGCGCTGAATGAGGTGGTCGGAGAATTTGAGAATGCAAAAGTCTTCTCGGATATCGGATGCTATACGCTTGGCGCCCTGCCTCCTTTCCGCGCGATTGATACGTGTATCGATATGGGAGCGTCCATCACAATGGCAAAAGGAGCGTCCGATGCGGGCGTACATCCGTCTATTGCCGTAATAGGCGATTCCACTTTTACCCATTCCGGTATGACAGGTTTGCTCGATTGCGTTAATGAAGAATCGAATGTGACGATTATCATATCCGATAACGAAACGACGGCTATGACCGGAGGTCAGGATTCGGCCGGCACGGGACGTATCGAGTCGATATGTCAGGGAATAGGAGTTGCACCGGAGCATATACGCGTGATAACGCCGCTGAAAAAGAATTACGAGGAAATGAAAGCGATGATGAGGGAGGAAATCGGATACAAAGGCGTTTCGGTCATTATTCCGCGTCGTGAATGTATACAAACTCTAACCCGCAAGAGAAAGAAAAAATAAATAATGTAAACATGAAAACAGATATTATATTATCAGGCGTCGGAGGACAGGGCATTTTGTCGATTGCCGCCGTTATAGGCGAAGCGGCATTGAAAGAAGGCTTGTATATGAAACAGGCGGAAGTACACGGGATGAGCCAGCGTGGCGGCGACGTCCAGTCGAACCTGCGCATATCCGATAAACCGGTAGCGTCAGACCTTATTCCTATGGGACAGGCCGACCTGATTATTTCTCTGGAACCGATGGAAAGCCTGCGTTACCTGCCTTATCTCAAAAAAGACGGATGGCTTGTTACAAATGCGCGTCCCTATGTCAATATCCCCAATTATCCGGATACGGATAAAGTAGTAGAAGAAATTGAAAAACTACCGAATAAAGTAATCCTTGACGTCGAACTGATAGCCAAAGAGCTTGGTTCGCCCCGTGTGGCAAACATCGTTATGCTGGGAGCTGCAACTCCTTTCCTCGGTATAGGCTATGATAAGATTGCCGGCGGCATACGCTCGATCTTCGCCGGTAAGGGAAATGAGATCGTCGAACTGAACTTGAAGGCGCTACAGGCCGGTTTTGACGTGGCAAACAGGAAATAATACCATATTTTGCCCATATTATTTTGAATTATGATAATTAAAATTTACATTTGTACGTCAAATAAAAACACAAATTAAATTATACCTTTATGAATTGTCCGAAGTGTGGAGCGCAAAATATGGATGGGGTAACATTTTGCGGTAGTTGCGGGGCGCAAATAGAGTCCCATATTCCACAATCAACAGAAACGCCTCAACAGAATGTACCTGTAACCGGTACGAGTAGCCGGCAGGCGCAACAGCCTCAGCCGTATCAGCAGCAACCGTCAAACCAGCAAACTCAACCTCAGCCATACGGCGGAGAACAGCCGAGAAGCGATCATGCGGCTTCATGGGGAGGTCCTTCCAGCGGAGGAATGGTTCCGCCTAAAAATTACATGGTAGAATCGATTATCGTTACGGTGGTTTCTCTTCTTTGCTGCTGCTCGCCTGTATCCGTAATACTCGGTATCATAGCGATCGTGAAAGCAAATAATGTGAATCCGGAATTTGAAAGAGGAAATTACAATGAAGCCCTCAAAAATGCAGGCTCGGCTAAGACGTTAACCATCTGGGCAGCTATTATTACAGTCGTTTTTTCTGTGATATTCCTGATTTCTTATTTGTTATTCTTTGCCGGGATAATTGCCGATTCCGGAGGTTGGGATTCATTTCTGGATAATATGTAAAAACAATGCGTAAAATAAAATACCGTCATGTAACGCCGATAATTACGGGTTATGTGGCGGTTTTTTATATATAGATGTAACCAGTTTTGCCTCCAATACATAATGAAAATAAGTTGTTTTGCCTTTTTTCGACGTCTTTTTCAGGCAATGCTCGCAATGAGGACAGTCGAAACTGACAGCGCCTGTGCGCCGTCAACCGCTATCAAATAGTATGGGGGGCGTCAGAAAGATATTGATTGCATCCAAAGAAGAATGGAGATGGCTCAAGAGCCTGATCCGGATGGGATAACAAGTACCTGATTAACCTTATCAAAATTTAGATGCGTCGGGCCTGATATATTACGAAAAAATATTTGTTATATAATTATTAATCCTTATCTTTAACGCGATTTTTAGTGTATTAACTTATTGTAAGATATGGAAAATAAAGAGTATTTTTATTTGAGTGGAGAAACGAAGATTGGTCCGTTTTCATTGGAAACTCTTAAAAGTTCGCCGATTATGCGAAACTCACTGATTTGGCACAGTGGATTGTCGAATTGGGCGGAAGCTTGGACATTGCCGGAACTGGCGGAGTTATTTGCAACACAATCGCCGCCCCCGCCCCCTGCATCGCCTTCAGGGGCTGCCGGTACGGAAAACATTCCGTCGCCACCACCGTGGCAGGCAAATCCCACTGTGATTGTTAATTCCCCTCCGGCGGCAAAGGACACAAACGGAGTAGGTACGGCAGGTTTTGTACTGTCGCTTGTCGGACTGTTTCTGGGCTGGATACCGGTTTTAGGCTGGCTTTCGTGGCTTACAGGCCTCATTTTATCGTTTGTAGGGATTTTTAAAGAACCGAAAGGATTGGCCATAGCCGGTTTGATAATCTCGTGCATCGGTCTTATTGTCATTATCCTGTTAGCTGTCTTTGTGGGAGGACTTATAGGCGCCATAGGTATGGGATTATGAGCCTGTAACTTCAGCGCTGACAGAATGTGAGCCACAAGGCCATGACTGCTGCATTAGGCAGAACGGGCGAAACTCGCGGGTGATAGCATGATTGCGGACAGAAAAAAACGAACAGGAATCGGAGTCGTCATGATGGCGATCTTAGCGGCCGGAATATATTTGTATTCACAATATAATCCGGAGAATTACCTGTTCTTTCCCAAATGTCCTGTTTACGCGCTGACAGGATATAAATGTCCCGGTTGCGGCTCGCAGAGGGCTTTTTATAATCTTTTTCATGGGAATTTTGATACGGCATTCATGTATAATCCGCTGATGATACTGCTGATCCCCTATCTTTTATTCGGAATCTACCTGGAATATATGACAGACAGAAACAGTTTCCGCATCGTATACCTTCGCAATCTGTTCTTCGGCAAATGGGCCGTTCTTATACTTGCTGCGATCATCCTGCTTTACACAATCTTCCGTAATATATTATTCTGATTGTATCACTTAGCGTCGCGTTTTTCCGGGATAAATGTTTCGTAAGTATTATCGGAATAGAATATTAATAGTTTATCGATTGTCCGGGTTGGTCTTTCTTTGTATACAATAACTTCTTTTTCAATTATTTTGACGCTATTATCCGTTTGATTAACGTCCGCTCCTTTGCGATCTTCAGCCGGAACGCGTCTCTCTGCCGGAAAATAATCTTCAACCGGAGAAGTCTCCGGTCGAGATTTTGCAACATGACCGGTTACGCCGTTATGATTCGATTGCGGACCGGAGGAAACCGGTTGTTGGTCAAATAACCCCAGTTCTTTATTTGCCGGTAAAACAGGGTTTGTTTTTCGGGTATTTTCGTTTCCGGATTGTTCTTTCGTACCGGAAATTTCTTTCATACCGGAATTTATGCCGGACGCCGGATGATGATCCGGTATGATTTTTTTCATCTGCCCTTTACCGGTAAGCAGCCAGCCGGGATCAATATCGTCAAAACGTTCAATAATTCTTGTTATCACATCGGCGCTGGGATTATTCCGTCCAAGCATAATATGGGACATGGCAGCCCGTTGAATACCGATCGCTTCGGAAAACTGGGTAGCGTTCATGTTTTTATCCTGCATAATATTAATAATACGCAGTGTACGATCATTCTTCATAAATGAATTTTTTTTGATATGGATGATATTAAATACATGCCAAAATGACAATTAGATACTAATTATTAAATGATACAAATATAAACATAATAATTTACATATGCAAATTTTATTTGTATACAAATGGAAATTACAAGTGTATCCCCCACCCGATTCATTTGTATATAGATGTATATACAAATGTATAAAAAGCATGCGTCCGGTATTAAATCAATACTTTATAATTTGAACTTAATTTATTGATTATTTGGATATATAACAATGCTAAATAATCATTTAAAAAGCTTTTCCAGGCCTTTTTTTACAAATTTATATCAATCTATCAGTAATACTCATTCCATCACTTTAATTAAATTTTATAACAAACTTATTTACTGTCGAATAAATTCATGATACGCCGTTTATACAAGAGGGCGTAAAGAGGCGTGTTTACAATTGTTTACAGGAGATATTATTGTAATAAACGGATAATAACGAGTCTTTATTTTGTTGCAAAATTCAAAAAAATACAGCATCGTATCAAGTATACGATTGTATACAGGTTGATTTGTATACAATTGTTCTCCGTTACAAATGTTAGCGCTATACATTTGTAATAAGGGATGTCATTTTGTCACAAGAGGGGAAAAAATATAAAAACGTATCGCTTACGCAAAAAATCCGCTTGAAAGCCGGAACGACCTGAATACTTATGATGATGGCGGCGGTTTCGTTTCAATACTAAAATGAATGCACGATTCTTATTCATTACAAATGTATAACGATATACTGCACGCGGCATGGTTTTGTGATATGTCGGCAGAAAGCAGGAAAGCAGGAAACTGTCGGAAGATGGCGTTACAAACCGCCCTGTGGTTCTTATTTGCGTTCTGCTTTCTGCTTTTTATCTCGCAAGTTTATCCCGAGCAAAGTATAACATGCGCTATAACATGCGCTAATGCATGATTTTGTAGAGCATTTCTTTATAGATATCGCCGGCCGTTAGTGATGACGTTGTCTCAAATCCTTTTGATTTGGCGTCGGCGATACGAATCTCGCGGATGGCGTCAAAAACTTTCATGGCCGTATAATGGCGAAGGCCCAGTAAATAATCTGTAGCCTGGAACGGCCATTGCAAATGAAGCGTTTGCATAATCCCTTTTTCGGATCTGTCTTTAGAATAAAAACAGATCATCAGATTTGCAAAAAAATTGAATACAACCGGCAATATCGGTTGATTGGAATTTATTTTCGGGTTTTTATCAAAATAATCGGCGATACGATTCGCGCGCAGTATATCTTTTGAAGCGATAGCGTTTACAAATTGATAACTGTTAAATTCTTTACTGACGCCGATATTCGTTTCTATAATTTCAGGGGTGATCCGTTTGGACGGGCTGTTCCCGAATATAATCGACAGTTTATCCGCCTCTTTTTCCAGTCGGCTCAGGTCGTTGCCGATATAATCGGCCAGCATCTGCGCGCCTTTGCCGTCAATATCCATCGCCCTTTGTTTCATGAATGACAGGATAAAGCCCGGCATTTTGTTATCGTATATTTTTTTCGATTCGAAAACAATGCCGACCTTTTTGGCCTCTGCGAGAAGATTCTTGCGACCGTCGAGCTTTTTGTATTTATGGCAGATCACGAATACGGTCGAAGCGAATGGCGTTTTCACATAGTGGCTCAATATTTCGATTTTGTTGAGATGCTGCGCTTCTTTCACAATAACAAGCTGACGCTCGGCCATCATCGGAAAGCGCCGTGCGGCGTTGACAATGTTCAGCGCATCAGAGTCGTTGCCGTAGAAGATCATCTGGTTAAAATCCCGCTCCGCGTCATTCAGTACATTCCTTACCAGCAGCTCTTCTATTTTGTCGATAAAATAGGGCTCCTCGCCCATTAAAACGTATACCGGAGCGAAATTCTTAGCGGCGATATCGCGGCATATTTCTTCAAATGTATATTCTTTCTTGGCCATATTACCAGCTGAATTTGATATGTTGAATCGTTTTCTTTTTTTTAATCATCCGATTCGTTTTTATATTTGCATTTATTGTTTTACTTTTGCGTTCAGCGTTTCAATAAAATGTAGCGCAAATATACAAAATTAATTTATGCAATTATTAAATCTTCCTCCGTATAATGCCCGACTGGCGGAAAAAAGCGGAAAGACATATATCTATGACCCGCTACGACGCAAAGAAGTCGTGCTGACTCCCGAAGAATGGGTCAGGCAGCGCTTTGTCAATTTCCTGATCACAGCCCGGTCTTATCCGCCGGAACGTATCGCCAATGAAGTATGCATCAACGTAAATTCCACTTCCAAACGGTGCGATACCGTCGTTTACGACGATTATCTGAAACCTTTGGCGATCATTGAATATAAAGCTCCCGGAATCATGATTACCGGAGAGGTTTTCGACCAGATAGCGCGCTATAATTCCGCACTGAAAGTCCCCTACCTCATTGTCAGCAATGGACTTAGGCATTATTGTTGCAACATGGATTACCGGACCATGAAGTGCGGTTTTATGGAAGAAATTCCGGCGTATCCTGATATAAAATAAAATAAATATACTATATTTGCAAAAGGTTTATACATTAATAATAATAATAGCAAAAGATGATTTGGAATGAAACAATGGAATGTATGTCGCGTGACGAGATGCGTAAAATACAGTCTATAAGGCTAAAGAGAATTGTTGAGCGTGTATATCATAACACGCCGTTCTATCGTAAGAAAATGCAGGAAGCGGATATTACTCCCGATGATATACAGTCTATTGACGATATCGCGAAGTTGCCGTTTACCGTAAAGCAGGACCTGAGGGATAACTATCCTTTCGGATTAATGGCATCGCCGATGTCGGAGATTGTCCGCCTCCACGCTTCTTCGGGCACTACCGGTAAACCGATTGTGGTAGGATATACGCGTGGAGACCTGTCTATGTGGAGTGAAGCGGTGGCGCGTTGTCTGACCGCATACGGATTGTCAAAAAACGATATCGTCCAGGTGTCATACGGATACGGGTTGTTTACCGGCGGACTGGGCGCACATTCCGGTACGGAGCATATCGGAGGTACGGTTATTCCGATGAGTAGCGGAAATACGCAGAAACAAATACAGCTTATGCACGATTTCGGGGCGGACGCCCTGGCCTGTACCCCGTCGTATGCTCTTCACCTGGCGGAAACCATACGCGAAAGCGGCATTCCGATCGAAGAATTCAAACTGCGCGCAGGAGTGTTCGGCGCAGAGCCATGGACCGACAATATGCGCAAGGAGCTGGAAGATAAACTGAGAATAAAAGCATACGACATTTACGGACTTACAGAGATTTGCGGTCCGGGAGTCGGCGGAGAATGCGAATGCCAGGACGGAACGCATTTGTGGGAAGATCACTTTTTCCCGGAGATTGTAGATCCGGACACGCTGGAACCACTGGAGCCGGGACAGCACGGAGAACTTGTCTTCACGACGCTCACCAAAGAAGGGATGCCGATGATCCGTTATCGTACGCGCGACCTCACATCGCTTCATTACGAAAAATGCCCCTGCGGACGTACGGCGGTACGTATGAGCCGTATACTCGGACGGAGCGACGATATGCTGATCATACGCGGCGTGAACGTATTCCCGTCTCAGGTCGAGTCGGTTATACTCGAACTTCCGGAATTCGAACCTTATTACATGATTATCGTTGATCGCGTGGATAATATAGATACATTCCGGATTCAGGTAGAGCTTCGTCAGGAATATTATTCGGACGAGATGAACAAAATGCTTGCCCTGAAAAAGAAGATTGCATCGCGTCTGCATAGCGTTATCGGCCTGCAACCGGATATTAAAATTGTAGAACCGCGAAGCATCGAACGCAGTCAAGGAAAAGCCAAACACGTCATCGACAACCGTAGACTGGTTTGATGCGCGAGCGCGCCGAAGATTACCGGAAAAAGAACGAAACCTTTAAAATAAATTTAGTTATGTTAACAAAACAATTATCAATTTTCCTCGAAAACAAGAAGGGACGTTTCACCGAGGTAGCCAAGTTTCTGGGTGAAAATGGTATCAATATGACGGCATTTACCGTTTCGGAAAATTCCGATTTCGGAATATTGCGACTGATCGTATCGGATACGGAAAAAGCAATCGACGTATTGCGCAATCATAAATATGCCGTCACCGAAGCCGACGTGATCTGCCTGCATTGTCCGAATAAGCCCGGAGCGCTCGGACGCGTAATGGATTTTATCACCCATGCTGGTATATTTATAGAGTATATGTATGCTTTTTCGGAAGGAGAATCGGCCCATGTGATCATTCGTCCGGATAATCCGGAACTGTGCGTGGAGGTCCTAAAAGCCAATCAATTAGAACTTTTGGCGGCAAGCGACCTGTATAAGTTATAATTATTAACGTTTTTAATTGCAGATAGTTCGGATAGAAATATTATCTTTGCACGCAAAAACAGGTTTAACGTGAAATGAGAATTTCATGTTTCCTTAGCGTTAAAAAATAAATACTGTACACATGAAAAAAGTTGTACTATTAACATGCGTGATGATGACGTTGTTTTCTTCGTGCGGAGAATATAACAAATTGCTGAAAACCCAGGATGCGGACCTGAAGTATTCGTATGCCAAGAAGTATTATAATCAGAAAAAATACGTGAGATCAGCTACATTGCTGGAGGAAGTGGTACAGTATTTCCGGGGACGTACAGAAGCGGAAGAGTCATTGTACCTGCTGGCCCAGAGTTACTATGGACAAAAAGACTATACGACGGCGTCCGAATATTTCAAAACGTATTACAACACTTATCCGAAAGGCGAATTTGCCGAACTTGCACGATATTACGGCGCTTACGGATTGTATCTCGACTCGCCCGACCCACGTCTTGACCAGACGCAGAGCTATGAGTCCATCAGCCAGTTTTTGCTTTACCTGGAATATTATCCGCAGAGCGAACGTGCGAAAGAAGCCCAGGATATCTTGTTCGAACTTCAGGAAAAACTGGCATATAAGGAATACCTTGCAGCGAAATTGTATTATAACCTCGGAACATACATGGGGAATAATTACAGGGCATGCGTCGTTACAGCCGAGAATGTGCTGAAGAGTTATCCGGATACGAAATACCGCGAGGATCTGGTCTATCTGATGATCAGCTCGAAATATGAACTGGCCATTGTCAGTATAGATGAACGCCTGCAGGGACGTTACCGTGATGTGGTCGACGAATATTATAATTACATGAACGAATTTCCGGAAGGAAAATACGTAAAACAAGTAACGAAATTTTTCGATTACGCAAATAATAAAATAGAAAAGAATTATTAAAATATATAGTTATAAAAATATGGATTATCGTAAATCAAAAGCTCCGACAAACACTGTTTCACGCGACATGAGTAGAATGTGGGAAGACACCGGCAATATTTATGAATCGGTAGCTATTATCGCAAAACGCTCGAATCAGATTGCTGCGGATATGAAGCACGACCTCGATAAAAAATTACAGGAATTTGCTTCATACAACGACAGTCTGGAGGAAGTGTTCGAAAACCGCGAGCAGATAGAAATATCACGTTATTACGAAAAGCTGCCGAAATCAACCCTTATCGCAACAAAAGAATACGAAGACGGAGAAATATACTGGAAAAATCCAATAAAGAAGGATCTCCAGGGATAGTATCTCGACGTAAAAAATCCGATAAAACTTTATATCTATGATACAACGCATACAGACGGTTTACCTGTTAATTGTGGCGGGCTTGTTTATTGCCCTGATGTTCCTGCCGTTGGCCATGTTGCAAACAGACAGCGCTATCTATATGTTCGGAGTAGCGGGAGTTTCAACGACGACGCAACCGCCGGAGCTGATTTACCCGACATGGGCGCTTATGGCGATAGCCGCTATTATCATACTGTTATCATTTGCCATTATATTTATGTACAAAAAACGTGTGATGCAAATACGCATATGCGTGTTTAACGCCCTGTTGACGATTGGGTTCTGCGCTTTGTTCGGCTTTTATCTATGGCAGATCAAAAGTTCTCCCGAGTTATCCCTCATTCGTATAAGCCTCCGTTTCTGGGCGTCGTTTCCGGTTATCGCTCCGATCTTCCTTTATCTGGCGATCCGTAACATTGGGGCTGATGAAGCGCTGGTCCGTTCGCTGGAAAGACTCAGGTAAAATTTTAGCCGTTCCCATGAGATAAACGCCTACAGTAAGACTCCCTACTTTTACTACTTACTACTCACTACTCACTACTTCCTACTCCCTGCTTCCCCATATTTCCCATGAGATAAATGCCTGCAGTAAGAGCATTTCGAGTCCGTTTTTTACGACGGCCCCGCGTTCTTTCCCTTTTTTCATAAACAGGGTCTCATCAGGATTGTAGATCAAATCATAAAGTATATGACCGGGAGTCAGGTATTGATAAAGTATCTTCGGGCAAGCGTCCGTTTTAGGATACATGCCTAAAGGAGTGGTATTTACAATAACCGTGTAGTTTTCCATCGTGTTCTGTGTAATCTCGTCATAAGTGATGCAGAACTCTTTCTGTGTACGCGAAACAAAGATGGAGTCAAGCCCCAGTTGTTTAAGTCCGTGGAATATTGCTTTCGAAGCGCCTCCCGTACCAAGTATAAGCGCTTTCCGGTGCGTGTTGTTCAGTATCGGTTCTATGGATTGTTTGAAACCGGCGATATCCGAGTTATGTCCCTCCAGATTAAGTTTGCCGAACAAGCCGCTCCTCTTGAACTTGATCACGTTGACGGCCCCGATATTCCGGGCATTATCGGATATGCTGTCCAGCAATGGGATCACATCCATTTTATAGGGGAGCGTCACATTAAGCCCGCATAAATCCGGATTTTCACGCAGCACGTATTTCAATTCCTTTACATCCTTGATTTCAAAATTAATATACTCTGCGTCAATATTTTCCGATGAAAATTTATTATTAAAAAAATCTTTTGAAAATGAATGTCCCAAAGGGTAGCCGATCAATCCGTATTTCTTTTTCATATCGCATTATTTGTCGTCCAGGAATGTTGTCACATTCTTTTTGATACGCGCAGCTATATCTTCCCCTTCGCTTTTAACGAATTTTTCGCCGGTGATGCGTTCGAAAAGTTCGACGTACCTGTTTGTTATGCTTTCAACAATAGCCGGCGTCATTTCCGGCGCCCGTTGTCCTGCTTTTCCCTGAAAACCGTTATCCATCAGCCATTCACGAACAAACTCTTTGGACAATTGTTTTTGCGGTTCGCTTTTTTCGAAACGTTCTTTGTATCCTTCCGAATAGAAATAACGCGATGAGTCCGGCGTATGGATTTCATCCATCAGGTAGATCGTTCCGTTATGCTTTCCGAATTCATATTTCGTATCCACGAGGATCAGTCCGCGTTCTGCGGCTATCTCCGTACCTCGTTTAAAAAGTCTGAGCGTATATTTTTCAAGAACCTCATAATCTTCGGGCGATACAAGTCCCTGCGCGATGATCTCCTCTTTTGAAATATCCTCGTCATGAGCGCCCTGTTCCGCTTTGGTCGTAGGCGTCACAATCGGTTCCGGAAACTTTTCATTTTCACGCATGCCGTCGGGAATCTTCACTCCGCAGATCTCTCGCGCGCCGTTTTTATAGGAACGCCAGGCGCTTCCGCACAGGTAGCCGCGTACAATCATTTCGACGGGAAATCCTTCACAACGAACGCCGACGGTAACCATCGGATCCGGCGTCGCCAGTTTCCAGTTTGGGCATATATCCCGGGTAGCGTCCAGAAACTTAGCCGCTATCTGGTTCAGCATCTGTCCTTTATAAGGAATACCTTCGGGCAGCACGACGTCAAATGCCGATATACGGTCTGTTGCCACCATGACTAATTTTTCGTCGTTGATGTTGTAAACGTCGCGTACTTTACCGTGGTAAACGCTTTTTTGTTTCGGAAAATAGAAATCAGTCATTGTTAACGCTTTCATTGCTATTTTGTTTTAGAGTTTTTAGTTCCGTGTCTTTTTTCTCCTTCTTTTCGTATGCCTCGACAATCCGTTGTACGAGCTTATGGCGAACGATATCCTTTTTCTCGAACCGGATGCGTCCGATACCGGATACATGTTCGAGTATTTCCATGGCCTGCACAAGTCCCGACTTTACTGTCGGCGGCAGGTCTATCTGCGTCACATCGCCTGTTACGATCATTTTGGCGTTTGTACCAAGTCGCGTCAGGAACATTTTTATCTGGTGGGTCGTCGTATTCTGCGCCTCGTCGAGAATGATAATGGCGTCGTTCAGCGTACGTCCGCGCATAAATGCGAGCGGAGCGATCTGAATTGTATTGTTTTCCATATATTCTTTCAGTTTGGCCGCCGGAATCATTTCCTGAAGGGCGTCGTACAACGGCTGAAGATACGGATCCAGCTTGTCTTTCATTTCTCCGGGCAGGAAACCCAGTTTTTCTCCCGCTTCCACAGCCGGGCGGCTCAGGATCAGGCGGCGCGCCTGTTTGTTTTTCAACGCCCTGACAGCCAGCGCTATCGCGACGTAAGTTTTACCCGAACCCGCAGGACCTACGGCAAAAACCAGGTCATTATCGTCAAAGCTCCTGACAAGCTTCTGCTGGTTTTCGGAACGCGCCGTGATTGCTTTGCCGTTCATTCCGTATATAATAAGGTTGGCCTGCTTTTCAAACTCGATCCTTTCGCCTTTGATGATGCCGAGTATGATCTCTTCGGTAAGAGAATTATACGATTCGCAGTATTTCTCTATTTCGCGTATCTTTTTCAGAAATTCTTCCGACTCGTCGGCTTCCCCGATTACTTTCATGACATTACCACGCGCTACGATCCGTAGCTTCGGAAACAGATTCTTAATAAGCTGCAGGTGGGAATTGTTGACGCCATAGAATGTCAGCGGATCCACGCTTTCTAATATATATATTCTTTCTATCATAATATGGGACAAATGTAGTGCAAATCGAATACAATACAAAATAAGCTTGCTTATTTTTATTGTTGAGATGCAGCCTGCATTCAACGAAGTTAAATCTACATACCTCTGTATTTTTCATCAAACCGCCATAAAGGTTGTTGCAATAACTTGATGTTTTGAATGACTTCATCTAATGCCGGTAAAGCGCTTGCTTCAAACATTAATTGCCTCAACTCGCTATTGTACGCACGATAAATAGCGGGCAGATTCAATGTTTGCTCTGTCTCGGCAAATATTTTTGTCTTGGAAATGGGTTGATGGGATTGTGAATTTTTGTACAATCCATCTTCGCCGGTTACACGCTGCATGGCTTCCGTAAATTCATCGGATTGAATAAAATTCCGGTATTCCGAAACATTCAGTAGCCGGTAAATATCATACACGTCCCGGATATGTTTGGCGATGAGCATCCCATAATCATCATTATACGACAGTCTTGTCAATCTCGAAATCTTGTCGCACAACGTTCGCTTCGGGTCTATCGTCTGAACTTCAAAAGCATCAAGTCCGAAATTGGCTAAAATATCGTTGCGTCCTGCTGTTTGCAGGTATTTGGCAATAACCGGCTGTATCTGTCGCTTTTGCATAGGGTAATACATCGTCAATTTGTCTTCCAATGTACAGCATTTGATTTCCACTTCCGGATTTTCTTTCAATCCGGCGCTTTCGTAATGCGTGTCATACGAAAGAGCCAGTTTGCGGAAGTCACCTCCGGTTTTGGACAATCCCTCCATATACATTTCCTTGTTGTTTTCGATGACAAAATGCGAAATATGACGAGTCAATGTTTTTTCTGCCTGTTTGGAAGAAACCGGGTTTCCGGAGAAGACAAAAATATCCAAATCTTCTGAAAATCTATTGATTATATTGTATGCCTTGGAAAGCGAAGTCCCACCCTTAAAGTAAATCCTGCCTGAAAAATCGGAAAATACCAATTCCTTGAGTATCTTGGATACCCAATAATCTTTCTCGACATGCGACTGTTCATATCCGAAATGGTTGGACGTCAATTCAACCAATTCTTTGAAAGCATCACCGTGTAAATGTAAATTCATACATGCAGATTATTTATATGGAAAATCAAACCGTGTTGTCGGGCAAAGGGTGGCTGCAAGTTGTTTCTCCAAATCCCTATTATCGTTTTCGTGTAACATGCAGCCAAGTATTTTCCTGACCCTCGGCGGATAATTTCTCGACAAAGAGACTGCTCTTTCGAGGTTTGCATGTTCCAGTGACGAGACATGCAACTTGAAAATTCTCTCATAAGCCGCTTGAGGACTTGTACCGGGTATGTGGCGACAATCTTTGATTGCATCCAAAATCCGTATGAGATGTAATGTTTTACTGTCGTCGGGAACATCTACATACGCTTTTACACACTCGACGGACAATCTTTCAAACCTGAACGCACGTACCGGATAATGGACGGCGATGGTAATTACCGACGGGACTTGCTCCGTCAATGACATTTTATTATAAATGTATGCACCCGTCAAATAACCGTTCAATTTACCGGTCAGGTAATTTAACTGTTCATCCTGATAAACGGGAAGATTTCCCAAACCCAGACTTGACGGTTTGGGTTTGTAGTATGCCCCTTTTTCAATCCGGATTAATTTATTTGCTTTGGATAATTCGGAAAGGACTACCGCTACATTGGCAAACTTGGACAATGGAAAAGCCAAGTCTTTGAACGTGAATATTTTACCTTCTGGAATCCGGTCTATTTGCCTTTGTATGTCCGATTTAAATGACTGCATAAACTGAATTTTTTTCTGCAAAGATACGAATTAATTATGTATTTACATGTAAATACATAATATTTTCAGTTATATACTCTAACTGCTTGACCTTTGAATAATTGGTGTAGTGCAAATCGAATACAATAAAATCCGAAAATTTATTATATTTTACGGATTGAATTCCAAATTTATTGTATTTTTGCAGTATAATAAAGTTGTTATGATACATAGAATATTAGAAAATACGGTTCGAGATAAGTTGAACACAGGTAAAGCAATCATATTGACGGGAGCCGGACAGGTGGGAAAAACAACTTTGGTCAAAGAACTTTTTAAAGGTTCTTCTGTTGTTTCTCCTGATAATATGGAAGAGTTTTTATTGTGACGGCGATTATGAGTTTTACTCGTCTGTCAAGTATTTTTTTAACTAATAAGAGCGTTCCCGGGAGAAATTCAAAGAAATTGAACGTATTGTTTTTATTCAAATTTTATAGACTTTGCCGGTTCTATTTTTGAAATAAAATACGACGGCGCAATCATCATAAGCAGCGATACGGCAAGGGAACCGATATTGATAAGAAGCAGGGATACCCAGTTCAGGTCAATGGGAACGGAATCCAGATAGTACGTTTCCGGATCGAGTTTCAACCAGTGGAAATGAGATTGTAAAAAACATAACGACACGCCGATCACATTTCCCCAGAACATTCCTTTCACGATCATGAAAAACGATACGTAGAGGAACACTTTCCGTATGCTGTAATTATTTTCGCCGAGCGCTTTCAGTATGCCGATCATGTTGGTTCGCTCGAGGATGATAATCAGAAGTCCGGAGATCATGGTAAAGCCGGAGACAAGGATCATCAATATCAGAATGATTGCCACATTCGAATCCAGAATACCGAGCCAGTTGAAAATCATCGGATTGAGTTCCTTGATGGAACGTATATAATAGATGTTACCCAGACGGTCTTTCTTGTCGATAAGCGAGAAATACAATTCCTCCGTCAGTTCGTCGAGACGGTTGTAATTATCAATGAAGATCCCTACTCCGCTGGCCATATTCTCCTCCCATCCGTTGATCCGGCGTATTTGCTTGACGTCGCAGAAAGCAAAAAGCTTGTCATAATCGGAGAATCCGGTATCATAGATGCCTGCGATGTAAAATTTGCGCATTCGTACATCCTGGTTATTTACATAAAAACAGGCGACAAACGAGTCGCCGCACCCAAGATGCAGCATTTTGGCCATATGGCGTGATATCAGCGCCTGATTACTGATTTTTATCGAATCGATACGGATCATTTGTCCCTCTACCAGATGGTTTCCCAGAAACGTCGTATCAAAATCGGCGTCCACTCCTTTCATCACGATTCCCTGAAAATCAGTTTCCGTTTTAATGATACCCGGCTTGGTAGCAAAAACCTCTATGTGACGTACTCCCTCTGTACGCATGAGCGCATCGCGGAGCGAGTCGCCGATGGCGATAGGGACCGCTTCGTAGGAGATATTATTATCGAAGTTTGCCAGTTGGATATGCGCTCCGAAGCCGATGACTTTATTACGAACCTCTTTTTTGAAACCGACAACGATGGCTACCGACACGATCATCACTGCCAGTCCGATCGCAATTCCGGCTATGGCGATGCGGACGACCGGAGGCGTCGCTCGTTTGTTGTCGCCTTTCTCTTTGGAAAAATGAATCCTTTTTGCTAAGAAAAATTCAAAGTTCATGTTAAAACAGTCCATCACGCGAGGTCGTTCGTTTTCGGCGCTTCGCTCTCTTTATTTTTAATATTTAACTATCCGTTATCGATTTGCGCATAGCGTTCAAGGGCTTTTTCCAGAACGGTTAACGCATTGGCCAGGTCGTCTTTTTTCAGGACGTAAGCGAGGCGGACTTCATTTTTGCCGTATCCTTCTGTCGTATAGAATCCCGAAGCGGGCGCCATCATGAGGGTTTGTCCCTTGTACGAAAATTCGCTCAGACACCATGCGCAGAACTTGTCCGCATCATCCACCGGCAGTCGGGCTACCGTGTAGAACGCCCCCATCGGTATCGGCGAATAGCACCCCGGGATGCGGTTCAGGCGGTCCACAAGGAAATTGCGGCGTTGCAGGTACTCGTTATAGACGGACAACATATATTCCTCCGACGTGTCGAGCGACGCTTCCGCAATGATTTGCCCGACAAGCGGCGGACTCAGGCGCGCCTGACACCATTTCATTACATTCTCGCGCACCTGCTTGTTCTTCGTGATGAGCGCTCCTACCCGGATACCACATTCGCTGTAACGCTTTGATACGGAATCTACCAGGACTACGTTCTGTTCGATTCCTTCAAGGTGGAACGCCGAGATATACGGCGCGCCGGTATAGCAGAATTCACGGTATACCTCGTCGGAAAACAGGAACAGGTCATATTTTTTTACAAGATCGCGCAGCTGGTTCATTTCCTCCTGCGTATACAGGTAACCTGTCGGATTATTCGGATTACAGATCATCACCGCTTTGGTATTGGGCGTGATCAGTTCTTCGAATTGACGCATCGGCGGCAACGCAAACCCGTCTTCTATCGACGAAGGGATTGTTTTGATCACGGCCCCGCATGAAATGGCGAAAGCCATGTAGTTGGCATAGGCCGGTTCGGGGATGATGATTTCATCGCCCGGATCCAGGCAGGCCATAAATGAGAAATTAACAGCCTCCGATCCTCCGGAAGTGATGATGATATCATCTACATCCGCCATGATCTTGAACTTGCGGTAATAGTCTGCCAGTTTCCGCCGGAAACTGAGCAGGCCTTCGCTCGGGCCGTATTCCAGTACTTTGCGGTCTACCCTGCGCATTGCTTCCAGGGCGATTTCCGGCGTAGGCAAGTCCGGCTGGCCTATATTCAGGTGATATACTTTAATCCCCTTTGCCTTTGCACTGTTAGCCAAAGGCACTAATTTCCGTATCGGCGATTCAGGCATGCTGACGCCGCGTGATGATATGGTTGGCATATTTTTTTAAAAATGTAAAACGACAATCGTTATGGCCGACAAAAGTAGTATTCTGTAACGGATTTCACAACAAATATAGATAAAGAATTTTATGCGTACATTATTTATCTTTTTTAACGCTAAGGTAACATAGAACTCACAGTATGTTCATAACTCTCTGGCGCAAGCCGTTTTTTTTAACGCTTCGCTAAAAGACCGTTGGTTCATGTTCGTTTCATGTGTACATTATTTAATTTTTAACACTAAGGTAACATAGAACTCACAGCATGTTCATAACTCTTTGGCGCAAGCCGTTTTACATGTTCGTTTCATGTGTACATTAATAAGTTAATCGAAACACGAAATCTTTTTGCGGGAAATATTACCAAACAACCGGCATTTGTCAATAAAAATTTCCGTATCGCAGGTCAATTGACTAATACGGAAAAAATTATGACCGATACGTTTTTCCTTGGTACATACCCCGGACTAACGGATGAAATGTTTGAATATATTGAGATGGTTTTTGAGGAGTTTTTTAGGGAAAAAAGAATGATTTAAGAAATTATTGTTACTTTTGCGCTGTGATTTAAAATGTTTTTTGATATGACGGAATTGATTATAAAAAATGATATAGAAAAAAAGAAGATGGACGGATTGCTTCTTTTTCTGAAATCGTGGGATATCGAAGCGGAAATAAAACCGGCAAAGAAAACTGCAAAAGATAAACGTATTGCGGAATTTAAACAGGCTCTGAAAGAAACAAGGGAAATGGCGGAAAATATTGCCGCAGGCAAAGATGACTACGAAACAATGGACGAGTTTTTGAAAAGGTTATAGTTTGATTATATGCTATTTAAGCCGACAAAACAATTTGAAAAATCTTTCAAAGCTTTGTATAAAAAATTTCCGTCTTTATCTTCGGATTATCAGAAATTTGAGACGTCATTTTCGGAAAATCCCCAACTCGGAGTTGATTTAGGTGACGGATTTCGTAAAGTTCGTATAGCCATACAATCCAAAAATAAAGGAAAAAGTGGAGGCGGAATTATTACTTATGATATGTTTGTAAAACAACAGGAAAATGTAATCATATTAGTTGATATTTACGATAAAAACGAAAAAGAAACTCTATCGGAGAAAAAATATACTGATATTCTTAAACGGTTTTTAGAAAATGAACAGGATACATTTGAATAAATTGTTGGAGACGAACAAAACTACAAGGTTGATACTGTTTTTGAACCACTAATTTTTTGAACCACAAAGTTGCACAAAGTTTCACAAAGTTTTTTGCGGTGAAATGAATATTGAGGAAATAGACAAAAATGTTTACCTTTGCATTTTTAAAATTATGAAATGTACATTAGTTATTAAGACAGGACAAGATGGATT
>JAIROL010000113.1 GCA_031257565.1 Tannerella sp.
ATGGTCTATAATTGTATCAGGAATGTGGAAAGCGCTTTCCGTTGCATAAAATCAGACTTGAACCTCCGTCCGATATACCATAAAACGGATGAGGCGACAGAGGCTCACCTTCATTTGGGACTCTTGGCGTATTGGGTTGTGAATACGATCCGTCATAAACTCAAATCATCCGGATTTAATTCTTCCTGGAAAGAAGTCAATCGGATTATGCACACCCAGAAATGTGTGACCACTACGGTGGTCAATGTCAAGGAGCAAGTGATTGCCATACGCCGATGTACCGAGCCCACGCCTAAAGTCAAAATAATTTATGATGCTCTCCGCTACAGGTACGCACCCTTCATCCGAAAAAAATCCGTAGTGCCCAAGACGGATATCGAAAAAAAAGTGCAGACTAAAAATCAGGAGGATACGAGCTGATCGCTGCAAGTTGGGGTAAGTACATGCAGACCGCCAAATCGCGACAGCGAACTGCCAAATCCCGCCAAATCGTAACCTGTTTTTCAGATTACCAGGACAGGTTACGATTTAGACAGGACAGGTTACGATTTAGCAACGGTAAACTGTCTTTTTTTGGCTTTTCAATGTCTTTCCTCCCGGACGCAATTACAACGAGAAAGCCCTACAAATCATTGAATTTGTAGGGCTTGTCTTGCTTTTGTCGCCTTTTGTCTTTGGCTCTTAGCGGTATGGACGGAAGATGAACTTTTCCGTTTTATGCTCTACTGTTCAATGTTTTACAAAGAACAATTACGTTGCAGGTTACGATTTGGCGAAAAACATTTTTGCCCGTTTTTGGCTGCCGTTGACCGCCGTCTGTCTGCATGTAATTCGGGTTCAAAGTTACAATGTATTTTTGAAATGACAAAATATCCGATTATAAATCTTTTAGCATGAGCCAAACATTTCGCCAGTTTCTCAACTCCCTGTTTATGTTTCGCCGGATTAACAGATTTAAGTTTGCTTATATTCAACTGTTTCCATTGCACGGATGGGAATTGCAAAAATTCCTGATATTCGGTGTGTTTCGATAATGGATTTCCGGCCTCAAAATCAAATAAAAACACCTTATCTTCGTCCGTTAAATTGGAACTGATAAACTCAACCAACTTTTCGCGGGTTTCCTCGAAATCCGAATAAGTAAATGGAATACCTGTCATTCCTGCAAATTGCCTGGCAAGGGTTTCTCTTTGGTCTGTCCGATTGGGCATAAGCGATTCGATTATAGGGCGGTCACCTCCCAAAATACTATAAAAGAAACCTTTGCGAATATCCGAAAAACCTGTTATTTTGTCAAACATCAATTTTATATCAAACAAATCGCGCGGGTGTTGCCTGTCGAGCGCTGCCGATATTTTCCCTCCGTAAAGTTGCGATACGGATACGATTTTTGCCTCGCAAAAGGTTTTAAATTCCGTTTGTGCCGAATCACACAACGGTAAAACCAACGATGGCTCTATCAAACCTCTTTTTGTTCCGTTTATCTCAATTTTTACCAGAATCCCATTGAGCAGACAGTTGATTTTATTTGGCTTTTCTTCAATGACAATTCCCGGAAACAGGCGTTTTATCTTTTCTTTCAGTTTTGTCAGGTGGTTTCTTATATCCGAAAATGTATCTTCCCTTGATTTTATCGGGATATAAGTTACATAAATATCAACAGAATAACGAGGCAAATCAAGTATGAACAGGTTAATTGCCGTGCCTCCGTGAATTGCAAAATCGTCAATTCCCGACACTATGGGAATTAGTTGGAGCAATAACTTTATCCGCTCCCTATATTCTAAATTATTCATAACTTACTAAATCTCTTGGCAATGTTATTTGATATTTGGAGTTATATATTCCATTCTTAACAATGGCTCTTTTCCCGCTCCCTAAATCTATTTTGCTTAAATCCAAATATTTAAACCATGCATGTCCGGCTTTTTCAGCCATATACAGAAATAACCGCTTTATCTTCACAGATTTACATTCTTCCAAAAGTTGCCGTACCAAATCCGGGCGAAGTCCGTTGAGGGTTTCCATTACATAAAACAAGTCGGTAAGATTGTAGTATTCCGGCACAAGGTGAAGACATTCCATAAATGCCCTTTCAAGCGACGATATTTGCACGGAAAAACCGCCCAGTTCTGTTTCCGTTATTCCCTGGTTGTCAGAAAAGTTTTGAGTTGTAAATGTGCGCAATATCACATTCCAGTCCCTGTTAAGCAGCCATTTCGGAAAAACCTCGTTTTTCGGAGTAAAAACGACAACCGTCTGTTTTCCCATCGGTATATAGTGGGCGTGTCCCTGCAAATTGACCGCACTCATAGCACCTATATGGAAATGCTTGTTTTGCTGTCTATTGAGGCACGACAGCGCACCATATATTGTCGGATCGTCGCTTGTACGAATCATCACACCCGTACCTATCGAAGTGAGCCATCGAGTTTCACGATAACGCCGCTGCAACTCGTAGGATATGCCGTTTTCGTACATCCATGACGAGAAAAACAACGCACCTGGCGGTTGTTTTTGGAGTAGTCGGTTTATTTTTGTTGTTGCATCTGTATTCATGGTACAAAGATATAAAAAAAAATAAACCGGAACAGAGAATATTCATTATTTATTACTGCTTTGCGTTCTCTTATCCATCCACGTATTGTCACTACTTTTTGCCGATTGTGCAAGGATAATCGTTTTTTGATTACACTTCGCCCTAAAATCAGTTTTTGTTTTTGAATAAATCAAACCTCGAAACAGGCATCCGCTTTGAACGAATGATGTTCCCCGTGATGAACATAACCTAACTGATTACATAGTAATTGCGTTTTCCCGATTAAAGATTCTCCGCCATTGTAATGCGTATGCCCGAATATCCAGTAATCGGCAAGACTGTGTTCGATAAAGTCATCCATGCGAACAACAAAAGCGGAATTAATCGTACTTTCGATAAATCTTGGGTCGCGAAATCTATCTGTCGGGCAATGATGCGTAACGATTACCTTATGTTCAGCCGGAGATTCGGCCAATGATTTTTTCAGCCATGAAAGGCAACAATGGTGAATCTTTTCATAATCCTGCGAGGTGAAACGGCGACCGTTATACATGATTCGGTGGCAATCCATTACTCCCATTTGTACCGGCATGAGCTGAGGAATGTCGATAACACACCAAAGCGTTGTGAAAAACAGTTCCGTTTGGCCGGTCACTATACTTCTGTTGTTGAGATAGCGCACATTGGGGCGAAGGAAGTATTCAAAGTCGGTAAGGCTGTCGGAAAGTTCCGTACCGTTGTAGTATTCATGATTTCCGGGAATGATATAAGTTTCCTGAAAATTGTCAGCGCACCAGCCGAAAAACGGATGTCGTGCCAAACTGTTCTTGCCAAACAATATAATATCTCCGGATAGAACAAGAATGTCGCCAATCACCGGCAACGGATTTTCCTGTAAATAAAGTGTATTTGCCTTAAACTCCAAATGCAAATCGGAAGCGTACTGTATGCGCATAACCTATAACTGAAACAGATTCTTTATTTGTTGAACGAAATCCGGCATGGAAACTTCAGCTACCCCCATCGTTTTGGCAATGGCTTTTGTGCCGACAGGGTCGGTTGAAAGGGCTGCGAAAAAGTCGTTTAAATCAGCCTTGATGTTGCCGGATACATCATAGCGTTCCTCACCGGAAAACAGGTATGAAATCCTGTATATATCTTTCTTGTGCTTGTCTATATCATCCTGATACACCTGCTGTCCTTCTTCCTTTCGTTTTTTATTGTTCAAATATGCTTTCGCTTTCAGTACAATCAACGCATCTTTATCAAGTACCTGAATACCTTCAATCTCGCGGGAGTGAGTAATGGCATAATGATAGTAATCATTGTCCATCAATATCGCCGAAAAGCTGGACAGATATTCTTCGTCCATATTGATGTGAACAAGGTGAGCATCTTCCGGTAGCCGGATGCCATCGGGTACTCTTGAAAATAATTCGATATATGCCGGAAAAGAAGAATCCGCCGGCTCAACAAAACGATAATAACTCCGTTTTGGCCCACCGGCCGTATTTATTTGACATACCTTATAGCCTCCGGCTTTTATGAAAGTCCAGAATTGCCGGACATATTCCGCGTTGATGGCTTCGCAGACCACAATCATGTCAATATCCTTTGTCGCCCGCCCCTGCAAATCGGCATCTTCAAGATTCAGATTGCAGGCTGCTCCTCCGATTATCACATAATTGGCGTTAAAATCTCCCAGATACTCTCTTATTTTGTCGATTCCTACCATTCTGTTTTATCTATCATTTCTGTTATTTCTTTTCTTACCCGTTCATCATCCGTTTCTCTGTAACAGATAGCTAATGAAAGCCGGTCTATAAACTCTCCGCCGGCTAATAATGCCGGATTATATTTCCATATTTCCAGACGAACATCTCCATCTTCAGGGTGTAAAAACGGTTGCAGTTTCTCCCGGCATTCGGAAAAACTTTTCCGGTCAACGGCGAACGAAGACTGCCGGGAAGCTGCCATAAAGGTATAATGAGCCAAAGCCGTGTCGTAGGAAGCGCATAAAGGCATACCTGCCGGAATTGCGCTTTCAGGAATGTACCACACTTTCTGTACGGGGGAAATCATCCGTGGCGATACGCTGTCCCATAATTCACGCCCTTTACTCGCGAAATGCATGACTTTATTACGTTCATTTACCGGCTCAACTTCACAGACGGATAATTTCTGAAGTTCAGCCACCACTACGGATACGGTTTTTTTTGAATAATTCAACATTTCCGCTACATTCTTGAACGGGACTCCATCCAGTGATAGTTTCTGAAGGTGGAACAACAGCAGGAATTGGGCGGCGGGAGAAAGAATATCCATATCCGGAAGTTGTCGGATACTCCCGCTTTCGTTGAGATACATGCACAATGCGGGAATATATATCTGCTTGCCGGGAACAACAAAGTTTTCCCTGTTGCCAATCAACGTCCGTCGCCGGATGCTGTCCATTGATTTGAATTGTATGAGTGTCGGCTTACCCGTTTGTTTTCGGATTTGTCCGGCAAACTTGACAATCCGTGAGGTGGATGAATCCGGTTCTGTCAAAGGCAGCATCAATAAAAATTCCTGTCCCTCGATTTCTACGAATGAGAAACGAAACGCTCCTTTAAGATATTGAGGCAAACCTTTTACCAGTTTCCTTGCAGAGCCTGCCTCCCTGAAAGTAAGTCCAATCGTCTTACTGACATATTTTTCTATCGCACAGTTACCTTCTTTACGCATGATTACTATATTTAGAAACCGTGCAAAATTAGGGTAATTAAATGAGATATGCAAATTTTTTTGCCCCTGAATAAATCCTCCATTTCACGCGACAGTAAAAATATTGGGAATTTTTTGCTGAATATAGCAAATCTCTCAAATCTATAAAAAATAAATATCTAAATGTCAACATATTACTTGCATATAAGATTTCATGACTGTTAAATATTGCATTTTCTTTTCCCAAGTTGGGAATTCAGGTTTTCCGGTCTTCCGAACTTTGCAGAAAAATTATTTCATATGGATGTTATCACGATTGAATCACAGGCGTACAAGGAGTTAGTGGCAAAAATTAATACGATTGCCAAATTTGTTGTTACCCATCAGCCGGAAGAAAAGAATCCCGACGATGAATGGGTGGACAGTTATGAAGTTTGCACTTTCCTGAAAATAAGTGAACGAACGCTGCAAAGGCTTCGTTCCGGTGGAATAATATCATATTCTGTGCTTTCCGGCAGGAGTTACTATACCATAGGAGAGATTAAACGGTTGCTCGGCGAGAAACGTATCCGCAGCAATGAAGAGTGTTTGCAGGACTTAATTAACAATCATAAACTGTATGCTGAACAAAGACGAAATACTAAAACGGACAAATAACGGTCTGGACATTTTCAGAAATTACATTCCGGGCGGCTGGCGTGTCGGACGCAATTTCCTGAACCCGCTCTATGAGGACAGAAAAGCCTCCTGCAATATCTATTTCGACCGCAGGAACGGTTGTTACCGCTTGAAAGACTTCGGCAACGATGCCTGTAGCGGTGACTGTTTTTCTTTTGTAGGACAACTGAAAAATTTGCACTGCAACAGCGCCGGTGATTTTGTTGAGATATTGAAGATAATAAACAAAGACCTGTCGCTTGGTCTGGATGGCAGCGACAGTTCGTTTGTGTTATCTGTTTCCCCGAAACCCGTTAAGGTAAACGAAACGTCCAAACAGCCCGAATCTCCCAAAAAGACAAAACCCTATTCCATTGAACAAAAATCTTTTTCGATAAGGGAAACGGCGTTTTGGCGGCAATACGGTATTACTGCCGAAACGCTAAAATCTTACAGGGTGGTTTCTTTGAAAGAGTTCCGAAGTGAAAGCAGTGAAGGCAAGCCGTTTCGTTTTGTGTCGTCGGATACCGAACCCATTTTTGGTTACGTTGGCAAACGGCATGTGAAAATCTATCGCCCGTTTTCGGAAGTGCGCTTCCTTTACGGTGGTAACTTGGGCGACAATTACTGTTTCGGATTGGAACAGCTGCCGTCCAAGGGAGACACGTTATTTATCGCCGGTGGGGAAAAAGACGTGATGTCGCTTGCCGCACACGGTTTTCATACCATCTGCTTTAATTCGGAAACATCCCATATCCCACAAAGTATTATCAAGAAATTATCTTATCGTTTCAAACATATTATTTTGCTTTATGACACGGATAAGACCGGGCTGGAGGCTTCGTTAAAACATGAACAGCAACTCTCGGATTTGGGTGTGAAACGACTTGTTTTACCGCTTGCGGGGACGAAACAGGAGAAGGACATTTCCGATTATTTCCGTTTGGGTAATACCCGTGAAAACTTTATTACGCTGTTCATTGAATTTTTAGACGCAATTTATTCCGAAACGATGGCGATTCTTAAACCATGTGAAATAGATTTCAACAACCCTCCCATTATGGCAGAGATGACGGTTTCAATTAATGGTGTTCCGCTTGGTACGCAAGGAAATTTATTCGGTATTACCGGCGGCGAAGGAACGGGCAAGAGTAACTATGTCGGCAGTCTGATTGCAGGTTGCATCCGGCAATCGGACGGGATTGATACATTAGGGGCAACCGTTCAGATCAATAAAGACGACAAAGCTGTTCTCCTGTATGATACCGAACAGTCGGAAGTGCAACTCTACAAAAATATTTCCGGCATCCTGAAACGCGGGAAGGCGGACGCCATGCCCGCTTATTTCAAGGCATACTGCCTGACCGGCATGTCACGTAAGGAACGCATGCAGGCAATCATTCAAAGTATGGACAGGTTTTACTATCAGTTCAACGGCATCCATCTGGTTGTCATTGACGGTATTGCCGATTTGGTACGCTGTGCCAATGACGAAGCGGAAAGCGTCAGCGTAATTGACGAACTCTACCGTCTGGCGGGCATTTATAAAACCTGTATTGTATGCGTGCTGCATTTCGTTCCCAACGGCATGAAACTTCGCTGTCATCTCGGCTCGGAGTTACAACGCAAAGCAGCCGGAATACTTTCCATCGAGAAAGATGAAGAGCCGCAAATATCTGTAGTGAAAGCATTAAAAGTGCGTGACGGCAGTCCGCTGGATGTTCCGCTTATCCAGTTTGCATGGGACAGGGGAAAAGCCATGCATGTTTACCTTGGCGAAAAGACCAAAGAAGAAAAGGAGAAGCGGAAGGAAACGGAATTGACGGGCGTTGCCCGTAGCATTTTCGGCAAACAAAAATTCTGCACATACGCGGATTTATGCGAACAGATACAGTTCATTCTGGACGTGTCGAGTAGGCCAGCGCATTTCAGCGCCAGCCTCTCACAGAACCGTGCGTGAAAGTCTCCCCTCACACGGCTCTTCTTATTCAACCCTTATGAGATATCGGCGGGGTTATACCAAACTGCCAA
>JAIROL010000121.1 GCA_031257565.1 Tannerella sp.
TTATAACAAATCGGGCAATTTGATTGATTTGCCGCTTTATGCAGTTCATCTAATCCCAATAATGATAGAAAAATACAATAGTTAAAAATTATGTTATGTTACAAGACGATGAGTTCAAACTTTTATCATCGCATACGCTTGGAAATCTTACGATTTTCATGTAATTTTGCACTCCGAAATTTTAAACAGGTATTATGATTACAGTTAGCGGATTGGATATTCAGTTTGGCAAGCGCGTGTTGTTTCAGGATGTAAATCTCAAATTTGTGCCGGGCAATTGCTATGGTATTATTGGCGCCAATGGCGCGGGTAAATCGACATTTTTACGTGCGATAAGCAAAGACCTTGAGCCGACGCGCGGAACGATTATGCTTGGGCCGGGCGAACGTCTTTCCGTGTTGTCGCAGGATCACTTTGCTTTCGATGAATATACGGTGTTGGACGCAGTTCTGATGGGACATACAACGTTGTGGGAGGTCAAGTCCGAGAAGGATGCGATTTATGCTAAAGAAGACTTTACGGATGAAGACGGTATACGCGCATCGGAGCTTGAGGAAAAATTCACAGAGATGGACGGTTGGAATGCGGAAAGCGACGCCGCCGCATTGTTAAGCGGCTTAGGCGTCAAAGAGGACCTGCATTACAGATTGATGAAAGACCTGAGCGGTAAACAGAAAGTGCGCGTGCTTCTGGCCCGCGCGCTGTTCGGGAAGCCGGACAACCTGTTGCTTGACGAGCCGACGAACGACCTTGACCTGGAGACTGTTTCGTGGTTGGAGCATTATCTCTCCAATTTCGAACAGACTGTTCTTGTCGTGAGCCACGACCGTCACTTCCTTGACGCAGTCTGTACGCATACGGTAGATATCGATTTCGGAAAACTGAAACTTTTTGCCGGTAATTATGCCTTCTGGTATGAATCAAGCCAGTTAGCTTTGCGCCAGCAACAACAACAGAATAAGAAGTCGGAAGAAAAGAAGAAAGAGCTGGAGGAGTTCATCCGACGCTTCAGGGCGAATGTGGCTAAATCCAAACAGACTACGAGCCGTAAAAAGATGATCGAGAAATTGAATATTGAAGAAATAGAGCCGTCTTCGCGCCGTTATCCGGGTATTATATTTACTCCTTCGCGCGACCCCGGAAACCAGATACTGGAAGTGAGCGGACTGACAAAGTCGGTAGACGGCGAAGCGTTGTTCAAAGATCTGAATTTCAATGTGGAAAAAGATGATAAAATTGTGTTTATCAGTCATGATCCCCGTGCGATGACGGCGCTTTTCCAGATTATCAATGGCGAAGACGCCGCCGATTCGGGAACATTCAAATGGGGGCAAACCATTACAACGGCCTATCTTCCGCTTGATAACGCAAAATACTTTAACTCTGATTATAACCTGATCGAATGGTTAAGTCGGTTTGCCCAGGATACGAACGAGGTATTCCTTAAGGGATTTCTGGGGCGTATGCTTTTCTCTAACGACGAACAATTGAAAAAGGTAAGCGTTCTGTCGGGAGGGGAGAAGATGCGTTGTATGATTTCGCGCATGATGCTCAAGGATGCAAATACGCTTATTCTTGATACGCCGACAAACCACCTGGATCTGGAATCGATTCAGGCGTTTAATAACACCTTGATCAATTTTAAGGGAAATATCCTGTTTGCGAGCCATGACCATGAGTTTATACAGACTGTGGCAAACCGTGTCATCGAACTTACGCCGAACGGACATATCGACCGGATTATTGAGTATGATGATTACATTGCCGATCCGAAGGTGGCAGAAATGCGTGAAAAGCTGTACGCACAATAATAGGCGTTTCTTTATTTTTTTAATACCATGCTTGTCCGCTGTTCCGACCGCTGCTCTGGTCATATTTCAAATCTTTGAGCATGGAGGCGTTTGCAGAGATGGAGAATGAATATGATTTATAAGGTCCTATGGGTATGATGGATGCGGACATCTGCCAGCAGTGCATCGTGCGTGATATATTGCAGGTCGCATACGAGACTTTATGATTCTCGACGTCGTATGTCGCATTGAAGTTAATACGCCAGTTTTTGGTTGGCTGTATGCTCCCGTTGAAACTTAAGGCATGGACAAATTTATAATTGTATTCCATCTTTACCGGATTGAATTTATCATAGCCGACGGAAAGATTATAGTTGAACGAAAAACTCCATGGGATGTTTACTTTGTAATATCCGTCGTAATCATAGTCGCCATCATTCTGCTTTTTCTTGTCGAACAGGCTGCCTTTTTTGTCGTTTTTCGTTTCTGCCGCCGTTTCTTCTTCCGGAGCATACGGGTCGTCGGGGTCATACAATTCGTCTTCTCCCGTCATGTCGTCGTCTGTCGATCTGTTATTTTTTTTGCTCTCATCTCCTCCTCCGAACAATTTCTTAAAAGTGTCGTTGTTGAATGTATAGGAGAAGCTCGTTCCGGTCGACCTTAGTCGTCCGATACCTTTCCCGACTGTCCAGCGCGGTTTGTTTATTTTGTAGGCCTGCCCCGTTTTTTCATTATAACCGTATGCGTATGTGTCGAACATGGCATTTAAGTTCAGCGTATAACTTTTTGTAATTTTCAGACGCATGCTTGTATTCAGGTCGCTCCAGTTGCAGGAGTCGGCTACGAGGTTATAAGTCATACTCCCGGCGAGTTTGTCGATTATACTTATTTTTTTCTCCCCGGAAGGCTCGTCTGCACTCCGTACTTTTGCTTCGACATTATTATCTATGGAGAATGAGATGCTACCGCTTTTACCTTGTCCGGGAACCCCGAATAACTGTCCGGCAAAAGGGGAATAATAACCGCTGATCGTATCGGGAGAGGCTCCAAGACCGTTAATATAGGTGTAGTAATTGTAATATCCGTATTTGGGGTCGCCGAAATCGGGTACTGCGCTGAATGATATGGACGGATCCATGCGATGGCGTATTTTTGTTACATATCGACGAAACGGTTTCCATGGAATAAATTCCCCGTACAATGTTGTGGACGCCGATACGGAGGCGCTGTAATTGTATATGCGATAGAATCCGTACGTAGTGTCGGTCGGAGTTAATCTTCTGATATTCGGGTCGTATGACTGTTTTATTTCATGCGTGTACCATCGCTCCGTATAACTTATGTTCGGGGAGATATTGATATGATCAAGAATGTTATAGGTTGCATTTATATCGCTTCTGTGCTGCATTCCGTTATTCCAGTCTTTGACAATGTTCGATTTCAATAACAGGTCTTCTTTTGTTGAGATGGAATTTCTCAACTGTGCATTGTAGCTAAGTGATATTTTTTCATACCAGCGTTCTTTTCCGATTGCATTTTTACGCTTTAGCGGGTAAATGCGGGTCATGGAAAGCGTCATGTCGGGGAGTGTCACGGAAATACTGGAATCCTGCGAGCGCTGGTTGATATTCATTGCGGCGGAAAGGCTGAAAGGACTGTTGGGAAATCTTTGAGAAAGACTGACGCTGGATCCCTTATTATTTTGTGTGGCATTAGCGATATTCGTCTGCTGATTACGGTCATAACTACTTGAAGAGAAATCCACATTGGCCGAGATCGTCCGGAATGGATTTGCTTTGGGATCTTGCGAATGTGATATTTTTATACTGAAGTCTTTTCTCTTCTGGTAATCGTCCAGTCCTTTGTCTCCGGTTATCGTTGTAAGATATGAGAAAGAAGCGCTTCCGGAATATTTGTAACGCTTTCTGTATGAAGTTTTTCCTGATACGCCCCATGTTCCTTTTGTATAGTATTCTCCGGTCAGCGCCAGGTCATAGTAATCGCTGAGTGCGAAATAATATCCTCCGTCACGAAGAAAAAAACCTCTGTTCATTTCATCGCCGTATGTGGGCATGAGAATACCGGATGAATACGAGTCGGTAAAAGGGAAGAACGCGAACGGTAATACCAGGGGGAACAGTGGAACATCTTCTATGACAAGGTAAGCCGGTCCTGTTACAATGTCTTTCCCCGGACGCACTTTCGCTTTTGTCATGTGGATGTAATAATGCGGATGATCATGTTCTTCGCATGCCGTGTACTTGCCTCCTTCCATGTACATGACGTCGTCCGCCATTTTTTTTGTGACGTCGGCGGTCACATAACCTTCCCCCTGTTCTGTCACTACATATCTTGCCGACGCCTTCCCTGTCCTGAAATTGTAATGCATTTCTTTTGCTTCGAGATTCTGTTCGCCTTCCGAAAATACGGGATGACCAAATTCGTCGCCTAACGAATCGACTCCGTGCACGGCATACAAGAGACTGCTGTCCATACTCATCTGTATGATTTCGGCCTTAAGCTCGATATCTTGATATTTTACATCGCCTTCGCCGTAAAGATAAGCCATGTTTCCGGCCGTCCAGACGATAGAATCATTGGCTTCATAATCGACGGTAGCCTCCAGCGCGCCTTTTTTCACGGGTACGGAATCCGTCGCCAGGCTGTCGGTTGCAAGCTCGCTATTATTTGCCGGCGTCATACTGTCGAGGAGAGTCGTCATACTGTCGAGGAGAGTCGTCAGACTGTCTGTCTGTAAGACGCCGGGCGGTATCTCAT
Organism: Tannerella sp.; assembly: GCA_031257565.1. Classification (GTDB taxonomy): domain Bacteria; phylum Bacteroidota; class Bacteroidia; order Bacteroidales; family Tannerellaceae; genus Tannerella. The sequence continues at coordinate 4,569 of JAIROL010000121.1, forward strand.
CTGTTGTCGGACCGGTCAGTCTCCTTTCCTCGGAGCTCATGTCGGAATGACGAAATAGACTGTCCTTTTGCGCTGCCGCTTTAATACCGGTATCTGCAGAGGCATGATCTTCTGTGATCAGACTGTTCATTACGGAAATCAGGCTATCTGTTTTTGCAGCGGAAGTATCCGTTTCTGCAGCGAAAGTATCTGTTTTTGCGGCGGAAGTATCCGTTTTTGCGGCGAACGTATCCGTCGAAGAAATAACGGCGTTTTTTCCTGTGGATTTTAAACTGTCTGTGATATATGAAACCTTTACCGATTTCGTCTTGGGAGATGAATCCGGTTGTGGTTCGGCTTTGCTTACAGGTGGTTGTGTGACTTTACACCCGGCGCCGATAAGGAGTAGCATATACAATAAAATCCGTTTCAACACATTCTTTTTGCTGACATTTCAGCTGCAAAAGTATAATAAATAAACGAGTTACGCTTCATTATTATCCTAAAAAGAGTTTAAGCCAGCGATTAAAACGTAAAACAGAGTCCTCCCCATGCTTGCTTAAAGATTCCTGAATTTTCTTGATACTCTTTTCTTTATCAAGATGAGTCTTGCTGAAAAATTTATCGGTAAAACAGATCAATTGTTCTTCCAGTGAGACCGGTAAGAAATCCCTGCGAGGGACAGGCAGGTTTTCTTCTTCAATCATTTTAAGGGAGATTCCTGTTCCCGTATGCCTTTCACAGACAAGTGCGTGGCGTGGAAATCCTTCTTTCCGGAGCAGGTCGGCTCCGAGATATCCGTGGCATACGTATTCGTATGTCCCGTGGCAGTCAATGTCCGGCGAATTGCAGTATATGACGCCTATATCGTGTAACATCGCAGCCTCTTCGATAAATCTGAGGTCCAGATTCATTTCCGGATGAGCTTTGGCAATGGTTAAAGATTTGTCTGCCACGCTCCTGCTGTGTTTTATCAGTATATGATATACTTCCGATTGTGTATCGTAATATTTTTCAATGATCTTTAATGGTTCCATATCGTTTACAAGACAGTTTGTTGCCATCCGTTTCTAATGCCGGCGTCAACCATCTGATACTTTTGTTTTTTTAATACTCTCTTACTCCGAAGATGGCTGTTCCAATACGCACCATTGTGCTGCCTTCTTCAATAGCGGTTTTATAATCGTCGCTCATGCCCATTGACAGTTCCGTGAATGTGGATTTGTCTGTCTCAGGCATTGATTTTATTTCATTAAAAAGGTTTCGCAACGCTCCGAATTCACGTCTGATCTGTTCCGTATTATCCGTGAATGTGGCCATACCCATTAGTCCGCATACCTGTATATTCCCGAATTGCGTCGGCGCTCCATCCGTGAAAAGGGTTTTACATTCATCGGGAGAGAAGCCGTGTTTGCTTTCTTCTTCGGCGACATGTACTTCGATCAATATGCGTATTTTCCGGTTGCATTTTTTTGCCTGACGGTTTATCTCCCGCATTAGCTTCAATGTATCCACACTCTGGATCATCGAAATAAAAGGCGCAATATATTTTACTTTGTTAGTTTGCAGGGTACCGATAAAATACCATTCAATATCCTTGGGCAGTACCGGCTGTTTGACCGTCAACTCCTGTACGCGGCTTTCTCCGAAGATCCTTTGTCCCGCATCGTAAGCTTTCTTTATCGTTTCGGCCGGATGGAACTTGGAGACGGCAATTAATTTTACCTCTTCCGGGAGTGAAGAATATATTTCCGATAAATTATTTTTTATATCCATTCTATTTCTTATTTCGGTTTTATCGTGAAATTTAAATGTTGCGCTAAGGATAACCGGAAAGTAAGGATTCTGTTTTTATTGAATGATATACTGCATTTTTTATTCGTCGGAACCGGCAATTTCTTCTTCGGATTTTTTTACCGTTTTAACTTCGGCGACAAAGGGGAATATATCCATCAGAGCCGTTTCTATTACGGAAGCAATGACATAGTCGGCCATTGTTCCCTTCATGCCGGCGTCGATAACGCTGATCGCATCGTGTATTGTGGACGCCTGCGCCAGCATCTGAACAGGAGTCTTTTTTTCCGTGCCGCTTTTTTCATCCATTGTAATAATGTTGATTTTAGCCCGGTAAAACCGGTCTCCGTTATCGTTGAGAAATGTTTCCGAATAACGTGCACGCTTAATATCCATTATCGTAAATTCGCCGCTGATATATGGACGCATCTCTTCTATTATACGCGCTTCGGCTTCTGTAAACGATAAAGCATCCACCAAATAAGGCTCTGTTACTTTTTTCTGAATCCCGTCTCCCGTCGCTTTCTCATAATTAATCTTACATTCAAACCAATTGTACATAGCTTTCTATTTTTATTTAAATCATCCTCTTTTTTCGACGTCAAAAGTAGTGAAATTTTTACAGGAGATAAATGTTTTTCGAAAATAATAGCAGCGAATGTATATTTATTCAAATAATAACCGTAACTTCGCGCCGTCTTTTGAATATTTATTCACTATGAGCGCAAAAAAACAACGTTTATCAGCAATAAAAAGTATAATACGCAAGGAGGTCATACGTAGTCAGGAAGATTTGCAAAAATCGTTGACAGATAGCGGTTTTGAGGTAACTCAGGCAACTCTTTCCCGTGATATCAGGCAACTGAAAATCGTTAAAACGCATGACAATGAAGGACGTTATGTCTATATGCTTCCTGATATGACAATGAAGGAGCCTCGTTTGCCTGCTTCTCTGTTTGACAAGTCTGTCGTTGAGTTTTCCGGTAATCTTGCCGTGATAAAGACCCGTCCGGGTTATGCGATGGGTATTGCTTCGGATATTGATAAGCATGCGCCTGATGAGATTCTCGGAACGATAGCCGGAGACGATACGATTCTGATTATTCCGCGCGAAAGGTATACGCGCATACAGATTAAAGATGCATTGGCGCGGTTTTTGAAAGACTAAAAATAAATAAACTTATAGCGTGATTGGATTTAATGTAAGTCATTCATTATTTAGAGTATAGACAAAATGAAAAAGGAAAAATGTGCGGATGTTTATGACATAGACGTCATGGTTGCGGACGAAAGCCATGAAGAATATGTCGATACGATACTGGATACAATAGAAGCGGCGGCAAAAGTACGCGGAACAGGTATTGCCAGGCGTTCACATGAATATATAGCGCAGAAAATGCGCGAAGGGAAAGTTATTATTGCTCTTGCCGGCGACGAATTTGCCGGTTTCAGTTATATTGAGTCATGGGGGAATAAGCAATATGTCGCTACTTCGGGGCTTATTGTAGCTGATAAGTTTCGTAATCACGGATTGGCCAGACGTATAAAACATGCGGCTTTTCAGTTAGCACGGTTACGATGGCCAAAAGCGAAACTGTTCAGTCTGACGTCCGGAAGCGTGGTGATGAAGATGAATACCGAGCTGGGGTATTTTCCTGTTACGTTTGCCGACCTTACGGACGATGAATCATTTTGGCGCGGCTGTAACGGATGTATCAATCATGATGTACTTGCACGTACGCAACGACGTTATTGTATTTGTACCGCGATGCTTTTCGATCCGGAAGACGAGCGTTGTCTGCTGCTTGAAAAACTCTGTGGAACCCTGGCAAAAAAAGAAACGCGGAAGAGGAAGGCCGGCTTGAAAGAAGATATGAAAAACGGAAAGAGCGCCGATGTGAAAAATGGAGTGGAAGTCGCTAAAAGCGTAGCGGGAACATCTGTGCGAAATCCTGTCCGGAAATCAACGGAGCTTGAAAAAACGCCGGCGTGAATAAGGCTGGTTTCGCAGGGTAAACCTCATCGGACGACAGGTAGTTTGAGTTCAACAGTAAAATCTAAATAAATGAAAAGTAAAAGTAAAAAGAAAAAAGTGGTTGTCGCATTCAGCGGCGGACTTGATACATCGTATACGGTGATGTATCTGGCTAAGGAGAAAGGGTACGAAGTTTATGCCGCATGTGCGAATACAGGCGGATTCAGCAAGGAGCAACTTCAGGCAAATGAGGAGAATGCCTGTAAGCTTGGCGCAAAGGAATATGTTACGCTGGATGTGACTAAGGAATATTACGAAAAGAGTCTTAAATATATGATATATGGCAATGTGCTGCGTAACGGCGTTTATCCGGTATCTGTTTCGTCGGAGCGTATTTTTCAGGGAATGGCCGTTGCCCGTTATGCGAAGGAAGTGGGAGCCGACGCTATTGCTCACGGTTCTACGGGCGCCGGAAATGACCAGGTGCGCTTTGATATGACTTTTCTTGTGATGGCGCCGGATATGGAGATCATTACCCTGACGCGCGACAATAACCTTTCGCGTCAGGATGAAATAGATTATTTGAATAAAAACGGGTTTAAGGCGGATTTTACGAAACTTAAATACTCTTACAATGTAGGACTATGGGGAACATCTATTTGCGGTGGCGAAATCCTCGATTCCGCCCGGGGACTTCCTGAGGCCGCATATCTTAAGAAAGTAGAAAAGAATGGCAACGAACAATTGCGCATAGAATTTAAGAGAGGCGAGATTCACGCGGTGAACGGGAAAGTTTTTAAAGATAAGATAAATGCGATTCAGGCGGTAGAAGATCTGGGAGCGGTATATGGGATCGGTCGCGATATGCATGTTGGCGATACGATCATTGGGATTAAAGGGCGCGTAGGCTTTGAAGCGGCGGCGCCGGCGCTTATCATCGGGGCGCATCGTTTCCTTGAAAAATATACGTTGAGCAAATGGCAGCAATACTGGAAAGATCAGGTGGCTAACTGGTATGGAATGTTTTTGCACGAAAGTCAGTATCTTGAACCCGTGATGCGCGATATCGAAGCAATGCTTACGGAAAGTCAACGTAATGTAAACGGTACGGTCATACTGGAGTTGCGTCCGCTATCATTCTCTACGATAGGCGTTGAATCGAAAGACGACCTCGTTAAGACTAAATTCGGCGAATATGGGGAAACTCAGAAAGGATGGACTGCCGAAGAGGCTAAAGGATTTATTAAAGTGACGTCTACGCCATTGCGCGTTTATTATACCAATCATAAGGATGAGCTATGATTAAAGTAGGAATTATCGGCGGCGCCGGCTATACTGCAGGGGAACTGATACGTTTGCTGATCAATCATCCGGATGTGGAGATCATGTTTGTAAACAGTTCAAGTAATGCAGGTAATAAACTTACTGCCGTGCACTCGGGTTTGTATGGCGATACGGATATGACATTTACGGAAGATTTGCCGTTGAACGAGATCGACCTGCTTTTTTTCTGTACGGCACACGGCGATACGAAGAAGTTCCTCGGGGAACATACGATTCCCGAAAGATTGAAGATTATTGATCTGAGTCAGGATTATCGTATCGCTTCTCCATCGCATGAGTTTATTTATGGTTTGCCGGAGTTGAACAGACGCGCGATCTGTAAATCGAAATATGTCGCTAATCCGGGATGCTTTGCCACAGGGATACAGCTTGCTTTGCTGCCTTTGGCCAAACACCTGATGCTTAACCAAAGTATTCATGTAAACGCAATAACCGGTTCTACCGGCGCGGGAGTAAAACCTTCGGCAACGTCGCATTTCAGCTGGCGTAATAATAATATATCTGTTTATAAGCCGTTTGAACATCAACATCTGGCAGAAATACGTCAGAGCCTGACGCAGTTGCAGCACAGTTTTCGCTCTTCCGTCGATTTTATACCGGTGCGTGGCGACTTTGCGCGCGGTATTTTTACGACGGTATATATGGATTGTAAGATTGAACTTGGTGAAATAAAGAAAATCTATAATGAATATTACGATGATCATTCGTTTACCTTTATTGTAGATGAAAATCCTGATCTGAAGCAGGTGGTAAATACAAATAAATGTTTGCTGCATTTGCAGAAAACAGAAGGCAAACTGCTCGTCATTTCCGTTATCGATAATTTACTGAAAGGGGCAAGCGGGCAGGCTGTTCATAATATGAACCTGTTGTTCAATCTGGAAGAGACCGTCGGGTTGCATCTTAAGCCGTCGGCGTTTTAATTTAAAAGTTGTTAGTGATGAAATTATTTGACGTATATCCTCTTTTTAATATAGAGATCGTAAAAGGGCTGGGATGCCACGTATGGGATAAGGAAGACAATAAATACCTGGATCTGTACGGCGGACATGCCGTTATTTCCGTGGGACACAGCCATCCTGATTATGTGAAAGCCATCGCCGAACAGGTTCGGAAGATTGGTTTTTATTCCAATTCTGTGGTAAACAGTTTGCAACAGACATTTGCCGACAAACTGGGAAAGGCTTGCGGGTATGATGATTATTCGCTTTTTCTTGTGAATACCGGCGCTGAAGCAAATGAAAACGCCATGAAGCTGGCGTCGTTCCATAACGGGAAAAAACGCATCATATCCTTTCGCCATTCGTTTCACGGCCGTACTTCGGCGGCCGTACGGGTAACCGATAATCCGAAAATTATTGCGCCGATCAATGAAACATTGCTTGTTACTTATGTGCAGATGAATGATGCGGACGCCGTTGAAGCGGAACTGAAAAAAGGCGACGTCTCGTCGGTTATTATCGAAGGTATTCAGGGAGTGGGAGGTATTCTGATGCCTGATGATAACTTCTTCCGGGATTTGCGCGGGCTGTGTACGAAGTATGAAGTTGTCCTCATTTTTGACGAGATACAATCCGGCTATGGCCGTAGCGGTAAGTTTTTTGCTCATCAATATGCCGGTATACGTCCGGATATCATTACGGTTGCGAAAGGCATTGCGAACGGATTTCCTATGAGCGGTATGCTTATAAGTCCGATGTTCACGCCTGTTTACGGAATGTTGGGCACAACGTTCGGAGGTAATCACCTGGCATGTGCCGCCGCTATTTCAGTCCTTGATATTATGGAGAAAGAAAATCTTGCGGATAATGCTAAAAATATAGGGGATTATCTTATCGACGAACTGAAAGCGCTGCCTTATGACGGAATAAAAGAGGTTCGTGGCCGCGGATTGATGATTGGTATCGAGTTCTGCGAATCGATAAAAGAAGCGCGCATGAAACTGCTATTTGAAGAAAAAGTATTTACCGGGGTTGCCGGGACAAATACAATCCGTCTGCTTCCTCCATTATGTCTTTCCGAAGCCGAAGCCGGAGATTTTATAAGTAAATTGAAGAAAGTGTTGGATCAAATATAAAAAAAATCGTATTTTTATGGCCTGAAACAAAAACGGTTTTTTTATGCCGAAAAGGACGAAACAGATTACAGGATGTCTTTTGCTGTTGATATTCGCCGCTTACTACGTGAATGTCATGTTTTTTGCGCATAGCCACATCATCAAGGGGGTTACAATTGTCCATTCTCATTTCCATAATGAAGCGCATACGCAAACAGGCACGCATAGTACAAGCGAAATAACGCTTATTTCGGCATTGTCTGTTTTCCAGTCGCTTCCGGTTGTTCCATTTTTTGTGGCATTGGACTGTTTTGTCTTGGTAACAGCCGTTATCCGCTCTTTTTCAGAGAGAGAAAATGCTTCAGATCCTGCCGCCTGCATTTCTTTGCGGGCGCCGCCTTCATCTATAGCCTGAGAACGTTTTTTTTACAAACAAACTTTTGGCAGTAATGCTTTATGTCTCTGTATCTTTGTCGCAGATTTATTTTGCGGCAAAGCATAAAGGACAATAAGTATGTCCGCGTAGCGGACAAATTAAATAGCCGCGGGTATCGCCCGTGGTAAAAGGAAAATATAAACATAATCCCGTCCCGGAAAGGGGCGAACAAATCTCAATTTAAAATTCAACAATAAATGGATAAAATATTCATGTTAATAGGCTTGTGCATTTTACCGGTTTCGTGTAAACAAAATAAGTCCGCAAACGATAATGCAGATATTCAATATAAAAGCGACGCCATCGTTGTGTCCCCAAATTCGCCGGTTTTGAACGATATTGTTACCGAAAGCGCTCGGCTACAGGATTTCCTCGCGGAGTTCAGGACTGTCGGAACCGTTCGTCCCGTTACGGGCAAATTGGCGGGGATTGCCCCGCCGTTCGCAGGAAGAATTGTAAAATCGTTTGTTCGGTTGGGGCAAAAAGTGAGTGCGGGTTCAACCGTTTTTGAGCTTGCTTCTTCGGAATTTTACGAAGCGACCAAGACTTACTTTGCCGCTCAATCGGCAAACGAACTTGCCCGGATTAACTATAACCGTCAAAAAGAATTGGCCGCCAATGGCGTTGCGGCTCAAAGGGATTTGGAACAGGCAAAAAGCGAAGCGCATATAGCTAACCAGGAATTTGAGCAGGCAAAGGCGACGCTTCAACTATTTAACATAGACGTCGCTTCGCTTCAAATGGGACAGCCCATGAAAGTCGTTTCTCCTATTTCGGGAGAAGTAGTGAAAAGCGACATCGCCATCGGAAACTATACAAAAGAAGATTCGGAACCGCTGGTGGTGGTCGCCGATTTATCGCGGGTCCGGGTTGCCGCGCTTGTCAAGGAAAATTATTTCGGCGCCATCAAACCCGGCGATCGCGTGGAGATATTTACGAACGCCCATCCCGACAAAGTAATTTGGGGCGCGATTCACTACGTAGGCGAAATGTTGGACGAAGAAACTCGCTCGCTCGAAGTGATTGTTGAATGTAATAACGCCGACAGGGAGCTGAAGATTGGAATGTTCTGCGAGGTTCGTTTTTTAAGTTCCCCGACAAAAGCGATTATTCTGCCTTCAACTGCCGTTATGCAGGAACAGGATAATGATTATGTTTTGATTGAAATATCAAAAGGTAACTATATTCGGCGTAAAGTGGAAACAGAATCCGTCCATTTAGACAGCGTACGTGTTATCAGTGGTATAAGCGAGGGCGAAAATGTGGTCGTCAAGGGTGGTATCTATTTGAACAGGTAAGTATATGGAAAAATTGATGAACGCCCTTATTAATCGTCGCCGGTTGATGCTGACGATCTTCGTGCTGCTATCGGGCATCGGAGTTTTTGCATGGAAGCAGCTCGCCATAGACGCCTATCCTGATATTGCCGACGTATCGGTTGGCGTTGCCACACAAGTACCGGGACTTGCCGTTGCAGAAATAGAGCAACAGATAACCATTCCCCTTGAACGGGAGCTGAATGGCATTCCGGGTTTGAAAGTCATGCGGAGCAAAAACTTTTTTGGGATTTCCAAGATTACGCTTGTTTTTGAAGGTGGAATAAACGACTATTGGGCCCGTCAACGGGTGATGGAACGCATCAATGATATCGATTTGCCTTTTGACGCCAAGCCCGGACTTGACCCGCTGACTTCGCCCACAGGAGAAATCTACCGTTATGTTATTACAGGAGATAAAAGCCTGCGGGAACTGACCGAACTTAATCATTGGGTTATTATTCCACGCCTGCGCCAAATTCACGGTATTGCCGACGTGTCTAATTTTGGAGGCATTACTACGCAGTTTCAAATAGAAATAAATCCCAACAAACTGGCCGAATACCATCTTTCACTCGGCGAAATTACGGAATCCATTGAGCGTAACAACTCCAATGCGGGCGGTAGTACGATTATCCGCGGGGATTTGAGCTACGTGGTACGCGGCGTGGGACTTGTGCGTGACTTGCAGGACCTGGGCAATATTGTTGTGAAAACGGTTGGCGGAGCGCCTGTTTATTTAAAGGATTTGGGAGAGTTGAAATATGGAAACCTTGAACGTAAAGGAATTATGGGCTATCTGGACGACGAGATAGACTATGAGGACGGCGTTCAGGGTATGGTGCAATTGCTGCGTTATGAAAATCCCTCGCGGGTACTCGAAGAAATAAACGCGGCAGTCGATGATTTGAATAATAATATCCTCCCGAAAGGTATAGAGATTCGCACCTTTTATGACCGGACCGAACTGGTCGACGCTACGCTGAATACCATTTCTCATACGCTTTCATTTGGTATCCTGTTGGTTATAGGAGTATTGATAATATTTCTCGGAAGTCCGAAAGGGGCGCTGCTTGCCACCATTACCATTCCTGTTTCGCTGCTCATCTCTTTTATTTTGATGTGGCTGACCGATATTCCGGCCAATTTGCTCTCTTTGGGAGCCATTGATTTCGGTATTATTGTGGATAGTACGATTGTCATGATGGAGACGATTCTTAAAAAACGGGAGGATAATTCTGCTCTTCCGCTGGAAGAAACAAGTATAGCGAAACGCGTTTCCGAAGTTGCAAAACCCATCTTTTTTGCCACGCTGATAATCATTATCGCCTATCTGCCGCTTTTTGCATTCGACAGGGTCGAGCAAAAGCTTTTTTCCCCAATGGCTTTTACATTGAGCTATGCACTGTTGGGAGCATTGGCCTCGGCGTTAATTTTGATTCCCGGTTTGGCTTTTGCGGTATATAAAAAGCCGCAAAAGGTTTATCATAACCGTTGGCTCGAACGCCTGACGGAAATATACAAAAGGCAGACTGTAAAAATTATCGCCGCGCCTGAAAAAATAATGATTCTTATTGCTGTAATTTTGCTTGCGGTTGCCGGGCTTTCGACGTATGTCGGGAAAGATTTTTTACCGGCTCTTGACGAAGGCAGTATTTGGCTGCAGGTACAGCTTCCTCCCGGCATGTCGCTCGAAAAGTCCTCCGAAATGGCAACTACGCTTAGAAGTAAGCTTAAAACCTTTGAGGAGGTAACGTATGTGATGACGCAAACGGGGCGTGACGATGAAGGCGTATGTCCGTTTTCGTTCTCGCATATTGAGGTAATGATTGGGTTAAAACCTTATGATACATGGAAAAAAGGTCGCCGAAAATCTGATTTAATTGCCGATATGGCAGCAATGGTCGATACGATGCCGGGATACGGCGTCGGTTTTTCGCAACCGATTATTGATATGGTTCAAGACCAGATTGCAGGGGCGCACAGTGATTTGGCTATCAAAATTTATGGTGAAGATATGAACGAAAGCCGTCGCATCGCCGAAGAGGTGGCGCAAGTTTTGTCAAATATACGCGGATCAGGCGACGTCGGTATAATGGAAGAACCTTTCCTGCCGCAACTGCAAATTGTTGCCGACCGCGATAAAATCGCTCAATATGGGCTGAATGTGGCCGATGTGGCCGAATTGATAGAAGTTGCCATTGGCGGCAAAGCTATTTCGCAGGTCTTTATCGGCAGTAAGGTATATGATGTGATTTGCCGTTATAACGACGTATCGCGCGATACGCCCGAGAAAATAGGGGCATTGATGCTTACTTCGGGTTCGGGAACGTTGATACCCCTTTCAGCTGTGGCGCAGGTTAAAACGACAACCGGCGCCAGTATGATTTCCCGCGAGATGAACCGGCGTTTTGTTACCGTGCGGATGAATCTGCGTGGAAAAGACTTGAGTTCGTTCGTCAAAGAAGCCGAATCGAAGATAGAAGAACAAGTGAAATATGACCATAGCAAATTCAAATTTCATTGGGCGGGACAGTTGGAGAACCAGCGCCGCGCTTTCGGCCGCCTCGCTGTAGTTGTGCCTGTAACATTGGCTGTGATGTTCCTGCTGCTGTTCTTTACTTTCGGAAAATTCCGCCAGGCAGGATTGCTTATCGGGATGTTGCCACTGGCCGTTTTCGGAGGTATGTTGGCGCTGGTTGTGCGCGGGATGACTTTCAACGTGTCTTCTGCGGTGGGATTCATTGCGCTTTTCGGCGTCTTCATCCAAAACGGCGTCATATTGATTTCACATATCAATGTGCTGCGTAAAAGAGGTACGGATTTGAAAGAGGCCGTCATTTCCGGCGCCTCGCACCGTCTGCGTCCTGTGATGATGACGGCTACCGTAGCAGTTCTGGGATTGTTTCCCGCTTCTATCTCTACAGGTATCGGCTCCGACGTACAGCGTCCGCTGGCAACGGTAATTGTTTATGGCCTGCTGTGCGGAACAATTCTTATACTCTATGTTTTGCCTGCAATTTATTATGTGCTGGAAAAAAGAAACAGCCCTTTGAATCCTCCGAAAGGGGACTGATGGCGATATGATGAAAGAAAACAACTAAAAATAAATAATGTACGCATGAAACGAACATGAACTAACAGTCTTTTAGCGAAGCGTTAAAAAAAACGGCTTGCGCCAAAGAGTTATGAACATGCTGTGAGTTCTATGTTTCCTTAGTGTTAAAATATAAATTAATGTACGCATGAAATATCAAATAATAAAAATAGCAACCAGTCTGTTCTTGTTGCCTCTTTGTAACTTAGGAGGGCTGTATGCGCAGGAAAAACAAATATTGACGTTCAGCGAATTTTTGAACAATGTCAGGAATGCCAATGTGAGCTATTTGGCTGAAAAATGTAACGTGGACATAGCCGACGCCAACGTAAAAGCGGCCAAAATTTTTCCCGACCCCGAATTGTCGGTAAGTTACGTGAATAATCAAAATTGGAATTTGCAAATGGGTTACGGGGTTGATGCGGAATTGGGTTGGACGCTCGAACTGGGCGGTAAACGTAAAGCCCGGATACGTTTGGCGCAAAGTGAAAAAGAAATGACTGGGGCATTGCTGGAAGATTATTTTCGTAATTTACGCGCCGATGCTACCATTGCTTATTTAACGGCGTTGAAACAAAAGAAACTGTATGAAATACAAAAATCATCTTATGAACAAATGCTCGGACTGGCTCATGCCGATAGTTTGCGTTTCCGTGCGGGTTTCATCATGGAAGTTGATGCGAGGCAATCAAAACTTGAAGCGGCAACTATGCTGAACGACGTTTACGCAAGCGAAGGGGATTTACAGGAAATTATGGTTCAATTGCAATTGTTGCAAGGCAGTAAAAATATGGAATTGCCTGATTCGATAGCGGGAGAATTGTTTTATTCCAAACGGGAGTACAATTTACCCGAACTTATTACTGCGGCGCAAAACAATCGTGCCGACTTACAGGCAGCGTTGATATCAAAAGAAGTATCTCAAAACAATGTGCGTTTGGCAAAAGCTAACCGGATAATAGACCTCGGACTTAGTATCGGTGGCGGCTATTCGTCGGAGGTGCGCAACGAAATAGCGCCTGCGCCCGCATTCAAAGGCATTACGGCAGGAATCAGTATTCCCCTGAAGTTCTCGAATACCAATAAGGGAGAACTGCGGGCGGCTCAACTGGCGGCTACGCAAAACGAGATGCAATATCAGGCCGTCGAATTACAAATCGGTTCGGAGGTAGCGCAAGCATATAATAAGTACAAAAATGCTTGCCGTAAAGTAGAGCAATTTAATTCCGGACTGTTGAGCGAGGCGGAAACCATTTTTAAAAAGAAAGTATATAGTTATGAGCGGGGCGAAACGAGTATTCTCGAACTTCTCAATGCTCGACGTACATACAACGACGTGCAGGTAAATTACGGCGAAACATTGTATGATTGCGCCTCCGCTTTGGTGGAATTAGAACGGGTTTGCGGTATTTGGGATGTAGAGATACGATAGTTCCTTTTTGAATTGTAATCGGTAACTTTGTATCGTCAAAATTCGGAAAAGTTAAACACCAAAAAACCTTTCTACATAATAGCCATGAATTGGTGGTAACATTTTTAACTATCAGCTGGTACTGTTCTTAAACGATACTGAAAAGCATATCTCAAACGCCATATATGGGGTAAAAAAGTGAACGTTTCATACAGGAAGATCCGCGACAGCGCCGCATCGATTTTGAAGGTTTGGATATTCTGCCTGAATATTCGGTGATGAACTTGCTTTTGGCATCCTGCTTGACATGGTTCTTATAGCCAAAGATACTTCTTTATTCGGGATTTTCAAAACATAACAGACTTTTTTTGCTAAACTATTTTATGGCGCTATATGTTTGATAGATAGATAGATAGATAGATAGTCGGAAAATTTATGTGAAAATAGTTGGACGGTATAATAATTTGTATTTACTTTACTGCGAAAAAAATGATTTTCCGGAGGAGTCAATCGGGGATTTCTATCCTTTGGCAAAGTCAAAAAGTAATAGTAATAAAAGAGTTTTTAGAAGTCTCCTTGATAGTTTAATTTAAAATTTTTAAGAAAATGAAAAAGTTAAATTTCGAACAAATGGAAGTTGTTCGTGGCGGAGTATCAAGAGCAGCAAGAAATGCTGGTTGTGCCGCTCTTGGATTGGCGGCAGGAATTGCATCCGGTTGTAATCCATTAGTTGGAGGACTAACAACTTTAGGATGTATGCTAATTACAGATTATGAAAAAGAAGACAATGAATGTTAATGATCGTAATCTGCGTATCAGTCGTTCAGGCGGCAAACATACTTTTTAACAGTGGTGTTTTTCGCTTTAATTAGCTGACAACAAACAATCAACAGCAGGTTTTAATTCTGAAAAAGACCTGCTGTTTTTAAATTAAGCTGAATTTATGTTTAAATATTTTCAATTGCTTAACGGGCACAGGATGCTTTCGATGAAGAGACAATCAGGTTTCATAAGAAGCATGATTGTCTTTATATCACTGCTTTTGTTCTTGCTGTTTTTAGTGTGTTTATTACTTATCTCTATTCCCGAATGTGATTTCGAAGGTATAGCCCCGTTTGCTTTTCCGGTATTGCTGATTCTGGATTTCTCCCTGCGATTTCTCCTGAAGAAAAATACAAGCGCAGCAATTCTTCCGTACCTTTGTTTGCCTGTTCAGCGCAGGATATTGATTTTATACATGATTTTGTCGGATATGCAGCGGGTTTGGATTTGGGGCTGCTGGCTGCTTTATGGTATCACATTGTATATGTGCGGAACTTTAACACTGATCAATGCGCCTACTTTGCTTTTCATGCTGCTGTTCAATAACAGTTTGATTGCATTTGTCAAAACGCTGGTAAAAGGATATGCCGTTCTCACATATCCCGTATGCCTGATACCGGTTTGTATGCTGTTGTTTATTATAAGTGTGCTGGTTCCTCTTTGGAGTGTGTTTATTTCTTTTGTTGCAGTGTGTTCCGTAACTTGGATGCTGTACCATGTACTGAAAGAAGATTTGTATGACGACTTAAACCGTACTGCCCTGTGAATTTACTGTTGTTTGAATGGAAGTTAATAATGAGAAACAGGAGATTGAAACAGCAATTCATGATTGCACTGTTTTTTCCCTTGATGCTTTACATGCAATTTGCGGCTTCACCGCTAATAAATGAAGTATTCTTAATTAAAGAAGTTTTTCTATGGGTGGTAATAATCCTGCCCGCCGCCTACTTCGCGCCGTTAACATTTGGCATAATGGCTCCATTTCTTGAAAAACAAATGACGATGCCATTGAATATCTTTGACATATTGCTCGCAAAATACAGATTTCATTGCATTGTTGCATTGTATCTGTTTATTTTCCTTTTGCCAAGTTTGTTTTTCGGAATTCTAGTTATGGAACTTGTTTCGGCGTTATTTTTTGGCGTAGGAGTTACATATTTTTGTTTATTTTACCTGTCGCTTTTTTCCTGCAAATCGTATGATATAAAACAAACGGCTTTCTATAACTGGCAGGGCATGAGCGCCGCATCTTATATATTTCCTGTTATTGTAATATTGGCGGTAGGTATTATGGCATTGCTACACCGGTTTTTCGGCGAAAATATAACATTAACAGTCATGTTAATTGTCGGTTTGGCTTTTATGGCGACACATGGAATCTGGCTGAAATTGATAGCAAGGGAATTTGAAAAAACTAAACATGACCGAATGGAACGTTTTAGAGAGAAATAATATGCTTGAAATAAAAGATTTATCGAAAAGTTTTGACAATGTGGAAGTCCTGAATATTTCCCGGTTAGATATAGGAAAAGGGGAATTGGTCGGCGTTGTGGGCAATAACGGTGCAGGGAAGACAACGCTGTTTCGCTTGTGTCTGGACTTGTTGAAGGCCGGGGATGGGAATGTATTTATTGAGAATAAGGATGTTAACCGGTCGGAAGAATGGAAGAAACAGACAGGCGCTTTTATTGACGAACGTTTTCTGATAGATTTCCTGACGCCGGAAGAGTATTTTTATTTCATTGGCAAGTTATACGGATTTTCAAAGACTGCGGTAGATGAAAATCTTGCTGATTTTAACAAATTCATGGCTGATGTAATTTTGGGAAACCGGAATAAATATATCGAAAAATTATCCAAAGGCAACAAACAGAAAATCGGAATTATTGGCGCCATGATTGCTCATCCGGAACTCTTGATTTTGGATGAACCGTTTAACTTCCTTGACCCTTCATCGCAAATTGAAATGAAGCGAATATTGCAGAAATTCAATACGGAATATGGAGCAACTGTTTTGTTGTCAAGCCATAACATACAGTATGTCGCGGATATTTGCAGCCGTATCATTCTGCTTGAACGGGGAGAAATCATACGGGACGAAAGAGCGGTAACGTCTGAAACAAAAATCGAACTGGAGAACTATTTCAGGATGTAACGATGACTTGGCTTTTATCCATAAACAAAACAACCTGCTATTGGACGCTGGCTATTGTGACAATTGTTTTTTCCATTGCTTCCAGTCATTTTCTGATGACTGATGAATTATACTATTCATCCTATGCCGAGCAATTGACAAAGGAACAGATTCATCAAATGCTCACATGGGCGAATGATTCGGTTTTGCGTTTTTTGGGATATATCATTCTTCCTGTGATCATACTTGTCAGGGTATTATTTACATCATTTTGCTTGCAGGTTGGAAATCTGATACAGGAGTATCACTGGAAATACGAAAAACTTTATAATATTTCGCTTAAAGCCGATGCGATTTATTTGCTAAGTTCGGTTTGCAATTTCTATTTTTATGCATTCTTTCAACCTGCAAAAAATATTAAAGAATTGAATATTAATTTTTTATCCGTTTTAAAACTCAAAGGTTTTGAAAATGTGCAAAGTTGGCTCGTTATGGCTTTCAATTCATTAAATGTTTTTGAATTGCTGTATATCATACTGTTAATTGTTTTAATCAAGGCCAGTCTCAGGTTGTCATTTTTGAAATCAACAATATTTGTGATATTAACCTATTGTATAGGCAATTATATCTACGTAATTGCCATGACATTTGTATATTTAAATGTTGCACAATGATGAAATCAAAGAAAGTTGTCATATTGTCGATTATTCTGCTTATTGTTGGATTGCCTGTCTTTTTATTGTACAAAACAGTTCGGGAAAAACAGCAAATAAAGGACGCTTATAATTCTATCCCAGATTTCAAAATGACTGATCTGCAGGGAGGTATTTATACAAGTCAATTGTTGAACAACAATAAATCCACCCTTTTTCTCTTTTTCGACCCCGATTGTGAAAATTGTCGTGAAGAGTTTGAGCAAATCAAACAGTATCGCGATTCGCTACAGGATTGCAATATGGTTTTTGTTTCCATTTTGTCCAGAGACGATGTTCAAAAGTTTATTTGTGAAATGAACTTTCAACTTTCTGAAAATATGGCGTTCCTGCTTGATTCCCAGGCCAAACTGTTTTGCCGGATGGATGTGAGAATTATTCCTGCTACGCTTATATACAATAGAAATAGCGTTTTAATAAAGCGCTATTCCGGTCAGGTTAAAGCCGAAACATTAATAAAATACCTATCAGAATGATAAAGGATTACCGAAAATATTTTGTCCGTCAACATGGCGAGTATTATTGCGGATTAGCGTGTTTGTCGATGATAGTCAAGTATTATGGCGGGAATGTGCGGCAGGAGGATTTGCGCACTGCCAGCGGTACGAGTTTGCAGGGGACGACCCTGCTCGGTCTCTATCAGGCTGCGGGGAAACTGAATCTTATGCCGGAAGGTTATGAAGCTGACATGAGTTCTTTGAAAACCCTTAAAGTACCTGTCATTCTGCATATTATTAAAGATGGCAAAATTGAACATTATGTTGTTTGTTTCGGATATGACGGTGAAAAGTTTACGATAGGCGACCCGGCTGAAAGCGGTATTACTTGTTTGACGGAAGCAGAATTAAATATATTGTGGAAGACAAGAGCCTTGTTGACGTTGGAACCCACCAGAAATTTTATTAGGCAGGCACATCACCGAAAAGAAAAATTCCTGTGGTTTAAAAACATTGTAAAAGAGGATTCGCCACTTCTTTCGGTCGCCTTTGTGCTGGGTGTAATCATTTCATTATTGGGGCTTAGTACAGCGATTTTTTCACAACAACTCATTGACGTGCTGCTACCGTCAATGGATTTGGAGAAAATAATTTTGGGCGTGGCGTTGTTTTTCATTTTGCTTGTTTCGCGTAGCGGGTTGGACTTTCTTCGAAATATTTTTATGTTGCGACAAGCGCGAAACATAAATAACCGGCTAGTGGACAGTTTCTTCGCAAAAATTCTATACCTGCCGAAATCGTTTTTCGATTCCGTAAAGACAGGCGAAATCATTGCACGGATGAACGACTCAAGGCGTATTCAGCATACTTTGTCGTACATCGTTAGCGGAGTTTTGATTGAAGTTTTAATTCTTTTATTCTCAATTATTTATCTTTTGTTTTATTCATGGAAAATGGCATTGATCGCCTCTGCCTGCATTCCGTTTTTTGTGCTGCCGGTTCTGCTGTACAATAGGAAAATAGTTGATGGACAACGTAATGTGATGACCTCGTATGCCGCTACTGAAGGTTTGTTCATAGATATCGTTCAAGGAGTAAACGATATTAAAACGACTAACAAACAAGGTGTTTTCCGACAGTCAGTCAAATTATTGTATGGCGTCTTTCAGGATTTTACCTGTAAATTGGGAATTTTGGGTAGTCAGTATGGATTTATCTCGCAAATAATTAGCATAGTAACTTCCATATTGCTGATGGTTTTCGGTATTATGTGGGTACTTTCGGGACAACTGAAATTGGGCGAACTGATGGCGATAATTACAGTAGGCAGCATGATAATTTCTTCAACTGCAAACCTTTCCGGCGTAAATATCCGTTTGCATGAAGCAGGCGTTGCTTTCGATCGTTTTTTTGAATTTGTAAAAACAGCGCCCGAATTTGAGCCTGATGAAGAAATAGAAAAAATTGAAAGAGAAACAACTAAAGCGCATCTGGAAATCAAAAACATTTCGTTCCGTTTTGTGGGTCGGAAAAGACTGCTTGAAAACGTCTCCATGGAAGTACGCAAGGGCGAAATCGTAGCATTGCTCGGTGAAGTGGGATCGGGCAAAAGTACGTTGATTCAAATCTTGCAAAAATATTATCACGTTGAAGATGGCGAAATTCTGTTTAATGGAAAATCGTTATCCGATTATTTTACACCGATTTGGCGTGAATATATCGGCGTAGTAAGTCAGCAAACTAAAATTTTTAGCGCTACCGTGGGCGAAAATATTTGTTTGGGAAATTTTGCAGGGGAACAGGAACATGTCATGCAATTCTGCAAAAATTATGGTTTTAATACGTATTTCGATGATTTTCCACAAGGATTGAACACTTTGACCGGCGAGGACGGGATAAATCTTTCGGGCGGGCAGCAGCAATTGATAGGTTTTGCTCGCGCACTGTATCGTTCCCCATTGCTGTTACTTTTAGACGAACCGACATCAGCCATGGATGTCGGAACGGAAAAATTTGTGATTAACCTGTTACAACAAAAATCCGCTCAATTTGCCACACTGATGGTTACGCACCGATCTTCGCTTGCAGACATTTCAACACGGATATATCGTTTAGGCGCTCAATAAAAAAAAACGGCTCACCCGCAAAACCTGTGTTTGGAACCTAAATTGGAGTATTTAAGTTAGTAACGATGAAAAAAAAGAAATTAAGAGCTTTTTTCCGATGGGAAAAATCATCAAAATCAATAGTAAGAAACGATTTCAAAATAAAAGGACATATCTCGAAACTCGGTTATTTCATCATAATAACCAATGATCAAGATATAGACAAACATACTGTGTTACATTA
>JAIROL010000130.1 GCA_031257565.1 Tannerella sp.
TTATAACAAATCGGGCAATTTGATTGATTTGCCGCTTTATGCAGTTCATCTAATCCCAATAATGATAGAAAAATACAATAGTTAAAAATTATGTTATGTTACAAGACGATGAGTTCAAAATTGGAGACAGGCGTCTAAATAGTGTCTGTTACATTATTTGATGTCCCAAAATCGCGACAATGTAATCTGTGTCAAGTCGATACCCCGGCATTATTCGGCTTTTCTCTCGGTTTGCACTACCTTTACCTTTCCTCTGTAAAAAAGGTCAACAATTCGGTAAAAGCGTTTGCGGATCCAAACGGTAGCAAATACTGTTCAGCAAACGGACGGCTTAACAGTGAATGGAAAAATGTAAGAATATCAGCGCCAGCGCGTTTCCAGGGCTGATGTAACAAAGAATATTTTACCTCTCCTTTGGAGCGTATGGTTTTCAATATACAACAACGCCTGCAACGGAGCACGGTATTGCAATGAACCGCTGTTCGTCGCCGTCTGTTTACCCAGCGACTGCCAGCCGTCTTTTGTCCAATAAAACAGTTCATAATCATGCCCTTCGTATATATGCCGGCCGTCGGTACGCGGCAGATAGCGAATCTTACGAATTTGTTGCGGTTCATGAAAATCAAGTCCCGTCCATGCCACGCTTTTTTCAAAAGCATCGTAATAAGTGGTCACATCACCGTCAAATACCTTGTCGCAGGTTCTGTTTGAATTATTCCATGCTCCCGGCGTACCGGCAGGTGTACCCGGCAATCTCCTGCCGTCCGGACCGTAAAATTCTATTTCGGATACATTACAATATCCTTCTTCCGGTGATTTGTAACGGACATAACGGTATTTGGCGGTTGTTCTCAAAGTAACCTCGTTATAAAACATGCCGGGAATATGATTAATGACATGTAAAACTTTTGCATCGGAAAAATCCGCCTGATTCGCCCCTTCAAATATCCCGTGATACATTCGCTGCAACCACTGGAAAGCGTCATCCGGATCAATACTGCTGAAATTCAATAACGTATCCGGATTATCCGGGGAAAACGTTACCATATTACCATCGTTATCAAGCAAAAAAGGATCTCCTGCCGGCGTTTGACGGTTGTGGGCATAATACACCGGAAAATAGATAATGTTCCTCCCAATGGAAGGGAAACGGCATGTATCTCCGCTGTCCCCTGCCCATGCGATGGGATATAACCGGTTATCATGTTCAAACGCAAGGTACACATACCCGGTGGGCGTTCCGGGCGGATAACGGAGACAGACGGTAACCGTGTCCGTGCATCTTTCATATTCCGCCGATACATCCCTTATGTTTTTATGTTCCTGCAATAACGGCGGAATGTTCCCGTCTTCCGTTTGGATATTTTGCTGTATTGCAAATGTTTTCCGGTAGACCTTCCCTTTCGGATATGCATTATATGATGTACCCTGATGCGGTTTATACGGATTCGAACCCGCCCCCATAAATGAAATGTGCTTTCCCGTACTGTCGCGCACGGCATTCCAGAAATGACCCGAGTTTATGTTTATCCATCTTGGGGTATATTCGGATGTAACAGGTATACCCAGCGCCCTCATACTGAAAACAGCCAGCATTGACATGTCACCACATGTTCCTCTTGCCGACGTCATCAACTGCGAGAAATTCATCGCCGGAAAGTCTTTGTCCATTTTGAATCTCGGCAACAGACTGTTGACGATACCGCATGCTTCTACCGTTGTGGTTCCGGGTTTGTTCAATACCGTATCCAGGTCGGCAAAACTTGCAAGGGCTTTTTCCCTCCAGTTTTCCAATGGTTCGACATCTACCCGGTAAGGCAGGATTTCCTCGCAGAAAGCATCAAAGGGGATATGTTTTCCCCACGGACGCTCCCGCCATACTTTAAATGACAGTTCAATATTACTGATCAGGTATTCGGCCGTAATGCACTTTATATCTTCCCGTACGACCGGCTCGCCCAATTTGTATGCATCCAATACCCGCCGTTTGTCCGAAGAGCTTGTCCAGCGCAGGTGTACCGTTGCCACATCATTCCACGGCGCGTCGTAATATTCCGAACGCTTGCCCGGCATGTTTATTATCAGGAACTCGGCTGCACGCAGTTTCAGGCTGTCGGCAGGATTTTGGCCGTAATGTTTCAAGACTTTTTCAAGTTCCCTGCGATTGGAACCGGCCTGACGCAAAACAGCTTCTATTTCCTGTGAATAATGATTCGAGCAGGAAAGACACAAACAGAAGACAATAAATAATAAGATAATATTTTTCATTTGACATTCAAAATAAAAAGTTAAATCCACTCACTGCATACCAGCCGAGCGTTTTGTAATATTCGTTCAGGTCGTCTCGGTTCGGGTGCGGTATGTAGCAACTCAATCCGCAATACGTTTCAATATCATATTCTTCAAGAAACCGTCTGGTATTTGCTTTATACAATACCGTCCTGTCAAGTTGCCGTATAAAAAGGCTTTTGTCCGCATAGGGAAGCAATTTGTTGATAAAGTCAAGAAAATCGAATGTGTACTGTTCCGAGTAGACGTCCAGACGCTGTACGGCTGTACGGTCAAACACGGATAAATCGTAAGTCCCGCCGGAAAGCAGTTGCCGGGTAAGTTCCGCCAGGCGTTCCAATTCTTTGCAGTCCGTAACCGAGACGGTTGCGGAACAATACGCTCCCGGCAAACTGTTGTAATAGTTGAAATAGGTTTCGGCTATCAGCATTGAATTGATATCCGGTTTAAGAAGTTCGGGTACAATCAGGTCATACGGAAAGCCTTCGTAAACGGTTTCCGTAGAAGAGGCAATCAGGTAATCCGTTTTGTATTTTAATTCGTAAGCGACTTCGACCGACCCCATCAGACAGGCATCGAACAAGATAAAATCAAAACGTATGGGCAAAGCCTCCGCCAGGGCCTGAATATCCATCTGTTTGCCAGCGTCCTCGCCAAATGATTTTAACCGTACGCCTGCCGGCAACCACGATGTACCGTGAGACCACAGGATTAAGCCATATTCATCTGCGGGATACATTGATATTATATTGTTCAAAATCTGTCTCATTTGCGAAGGCTCCGTAGAATTAAACTCCGGATAAGTATGTACCTCTGTCGCCGATTCCGGCGATATTTTCATAATACGGGGCAATTCGCCCGGCAAATCCGAAAAGACGACCAGGTTAACGTCCGTTTCCATAAAACCCTGTTTCATTTCTTCAAGGTCTATCAGGGCGTCGCCCGACAGGTCGTTATCGGCAGCCATATATACGATAATAGTGCGGCTTATGGCAGGTGTTTCTTCCGTACCATCATCTTTACTGCAGGCCGTAAAAGCTATGCAACCAATTAATATGTAAAGTAACTGCCTCATCCTGTTTAAATAAAAAATGAATACACAAATAACAGTAATAATGCTACTATTATACCAACTAAAAACCAATTGGGAAGAGATGGTATATATTTATTCCGGTAATTTTTATCGAAATAAATTAATATAGCGATAATCAACATTGCCAAAATACAAATATGCCTGACAACTGTTATTTGATTGAATAAAAGACCTGTGCTCCCTATAACAATAATGGAAGCCACATATAAAATCAATCTTGAATATGGTGTCTTAATAATATTCCTCATATGTAATATTTTTATAGAGTTAATTTAAGCAAATCTTTTTGTTGTTTTTACAGAGCGAAGTGCGTTTGCATTCTCCTTTCCATCCTGCATTTTTTTGCTTCGACCACCTATGTTCGTAAGCGCATTTCCTTCAAAGCAAAAAAAAGGAGAAAGACGTTTCAGCCGGACGCCGTCACGGAGGCAGGACAGTTTCAGGAGACAGTATCTCCGAAACGTTGTCTTGCCCAGTATTCAGTTTGCCGATTCCTGCGGCCACATACCATTTTAATGTTTTATAATATGTATTCGGATGTGGAATATAACAACTCAACCCACAACAGGCGTTTATTTCATATTCGGAAATAAACATCGGAGTTGCATTTTTATACATAACCGTAATACTGCGCAATGGCAATACTATCCAAATAATTTAAAATACAGAAATTTGTATTGTATCTGTTAAGTATTTATAAAATCCGTCCGTTTTATCCATAGCAAATTTCCTGGTTTTTCCCGAGTTCATAACTATTTCTATACCCACATTGAAAATACCCATAATTTTATATCTATGGATGTTTTCTATATCAGAGAACATTATAGTTAATTCTTTATGAGAAAAATTAAGTTTATGCGGAATGAAAATTAATTTATCCTTGTACAATGCACCTATATCTCCAAGTGAACCAAGAAAAAATCTTTTAATATAATTCATTGGAACATAAGTTATCAAATCTTTATTTTGCTTAATTTTAGACACTGTGACATTTATTGATTTTTTTGATTGGCCGCAAGAATAATTGTGCAAGAAAAAAAACTGCAAGTCCTGTAACAAATGCAGAGACAGTAGAGCCGATTATTCTTCCATGCCCGAACAGCAGTAGATAAAAAAAGGAAAATACGGCTATCGTAAAGGCAAGTATATAAACAAATTTTTTCAGGGAACATACAACAATATGAAAGTATATTCTGACAAAAGACAGTATATCATTCATGACTTTATTTATTTTTCACTGTTAATTACTCCAATAAACTTTTAATTTTCCCTATTAATTCTTCTCCTCGAAGATTATCACCTATAACTTTTCCATTCTCATTTATCAATATCGTGTATGGAATCAGACTAACTCCATACATCTCTGCTATATTGCCGGACTTATTCTTATTGCTGATTACCTGTATCCACGACATTTTATTTTTTTGGATAGCTTTCTTCCAGTTTAATTCATTCTCATCTATCGAAATACCTATAATTTCCAAACCGTTATCTTTATAATTTTCATACAGTTGGATCAACGTCGGCATCTCTTTTAGACATGGTGCACACCATGACGCCCAAAAATCCAGCAGGATTACTTTTTTCACTTCTGTAACATCAGATAGATTAAAATATTCATTATCAGATGTTTTTCCGTTAAATGGAATATACGGTTGGCCAACGGAAATTTTCGGTAGATTTGTTAAACCTTTCTTTTCATAATATTCCCGGAGAGCCTTCTCAGATAGCTTAGGAAGTATGTCTTTTAAATCTTTCTCTTTAAATGCTTGAGAATATGTAAAAAAAATATATTCACCTACCGGATTATTGATGTTTTCATTCACAAATAATAGGATATTTTTATAAAATCTCATAGTATTTATATGCATTTCACTTATCATTTCTGCCATTTGAGGGTCATTCTTATCAATATTTCCTTTCATGAGAACTTCCCCGTATTTTGCTATTTGTATGGAAGGAATAAGAATACTGTCTGTTAAGCAATCATTTAGATATGTTCCTCTTGAATAGGTATAACCACCTTGAAAATCATCCTTTTGATAGTTACATAATATAGTTCCGGGTTCAATAACTACCCAGCCGCTTATTGTTGGATATTCTGTTGACCTGATTGAATATAAATTCTTCTGTGTGTCGGATATCCCTTGAAACGAGAAGCGCCCTTTCCTTACAATCGCACTGTCCAAATAACTATATTCATTGTCAAAAGGCATCAGATAGATATAGACATTATCAATGCTGTCCGGTAAAGTTCCGATGATTGTATATCCAAGTTTTTCATTAGAAAACGAAAAAAAGGGATTGATCGTAAATAATAAACCTAAAATAAATTGTTTCATATAAAGCATTATTTTATATATTTTGGCATTTTAATAAGATTCACTCTACATAAGCATTGATCTGCAAAATATGTACTAAAGAATCTGTATTTGCAATTAGAGTTATAAAATTTTCCTGTATTCCCTTTTTCTTGTGTGTATTATAAGAAAAATTCAACAGACATGTGTCTTTAGGCGGAATTATATTTTTTGTGACACTTACAGAAGTGCAGCCACATCCGGGATTTATATTGTCAATAATCAAGGGTGCATTTCCCGAATTTGTTATGATAACGTTCCCTTTATAAATACTATCTTTTCTAACATTACCAAAATCATAATTTTCGACAGATAATACTAACTCCGGATTTTTTTTTGAATGGCAAGAAACTATGATTAAAACTGAAAATAATAATACTGACAACTGAAAGTTATTTTTGCTCATTTTTTTATTTTTTTTCAACTACAAAAAAATCAATGAAACATCTTATAAATAGAATTAATCTCAAAAAGATTGAATTTTATTCCAATACATAAGTACATCTGCATAATTAGTATATATTAGAGTATTGTAAATTACTGATAAATAGCAAATTCACATACAGGATAATATAAACTATTTACGATGAGATACTTAAAGGAAGAATAAGACTGGTTTCATTGATTTAATATTTAACACATATCAAACTTATTCGTTATATTATCGTATGACGATTGTATATCAACAAAGAAGACAACAAAGTGCATAAGCAGCTAAACATGCTGCATGGCATCCAGCAAGAGCTTGTGGACCTGTACAAGCCATCAAACATACCCCAGTAATAGCACTACAGTATCCTATGCAAATAGCGGTATCATCATTTTCGAAGCCGCTTTTAAGTCTTGGAATGCTATTAGGAAATTTATTTACTGCCACTGTAAATTCCTTATTTGAAATATTATTTACCTCTTTATATAGATTTAATTCCGCAACATTCTCACTAATCCTAATGGTGGTTGTATTAAAATCAATTTTAAGAATAGCATTAAATTCTTTAAATAATATCTCTAATTCTTCTTGAGAATTTGTATCCGTTTTTACAATATCTAAAATATCTAATACTCTTCCTTTCTCTACATTTGATAATTTTGAATAATTTGATTTTAAATTTTCTCCAAAAGATTCTAAATTATTATTTAAAGTTTTATATTCCGAAGAATTGATTAACAATTCTAATTTTGAATTGTTATCTGAATTAATATACTCATCTTCATTACTGCAACTCTGTGCAAAAATACCTAAAGAAATTATACCTGCCAATACTATTCCCAAACTGAAAATTCTACTCTTTTTGTTTTCTAAAATACTTTTCATATAATTTATATTTAATGTTTTGCAAACCTTTTATTCGTTTATTTGCAAACAGATTGGTTTTCAATCTCTTAAAAGGCGTTTGCTATTTCCTTTCATCCTGCAACGAAATCCTGCTTTGATTGCTTTCGTCCGTCCCAGCCTTTCCCTCAAAACATAAAGAGAAAAACGCTTCTTTCGGACAACCGTTACGGAGGCAGGACGGTTTCAAGCGATTCTTCACTCGAAACTTTGTCCTGCCTTTGCGTTTGTTGTTTCTTTTTTAAGTCCTTTGCTACTCGCCACATTTCATTCCGTATCATGGAAACAGTTGGCGACGGTATTTTCACTTTTTCGCCAAAATCGTATTTGCCAAGCTCAAAGCCTCATTGTCTCGCCATTCTTCCACATACAATTTTGCTAATTCATACAACGGCATAAATTTTACCGGGCACATCAGAGAGGCTTTTTTATAATGCTGTTCCGCGTCCTTATATCGTTGCATTTGCCGATAGTTATCTGCCATCAACATTTGCAAATCGTAATCCGCCCACAGCCGTTCACATTCCTGCGCAATCGTCAAACTTTTTTCGTATTGCCCGACTACATTTAATTCAGCCGCATAATTATATAAAAACAATTCATTGCATTTCAGTTTGTCGTAAAGCAATTTATATTCAGGCAGCATTTGTTCTGTTCGTCCGCGTAATGATTTGTGGGCAATGTCGCACCATTTCATTTCAGCTCTCATCCGGTCGTAAGTCAAATATCCGGCAACCGGAACAGCAAGGATAATTATAAGTCGCAGATCAAATAAAAATCTCTTTTGAGTACGCCAAAGCGGATAGAAAAGATTCGCAATACTGCTTAGCCCTACTACCCACACAAACGGATAAGTGAGCGGATAGGAAAACAAGGCAAAGACAGCAATAGATAGCAAACACAAATAAGATATATAATCAAACAAAGTTTTAGACCGATTGTATTTAAAGATTTGCCAAAGCCGGTAAAAAACCAATATTAAGACCATTAATCCGAATAAACCGGAATTGACCAATAATAAAAGATATTCATTGAAAGGGCGATTCACATTATCTGCCAGGATCGTATATTTGCTGTCGGGATGATGTTCAAAATATTCGGCCTGATAATTCATATAACCGGCTTTGAAGCCGCCATAGCCATGCCCGAACAACGGCTTATCTTTAACCATTTCCAAACTGCAACGCCAAATCAACAAGCGACCGTCGGCAGAATCTTTTTTAAGAAAATACAGTCCCGACAGTGAAACAGACAGCAGGACGGTTATTATCGTCCATTTCCATTTGGCGACAATCTTTATTTTATAAAAGAAAGCCGCCAATCCAACCGCAATCAGGCTGATAACTCCTGCACGCGAAGCGGAAAGAACTATTGCCGCGACAATTACAATCACTGTTGTTATTGCCGTATATCGTTTCCATAATTTTTCACTGAAAACGAAGTACAGCAGAAACGGAAATCCGGCGCACAAACTTGCTGCAAACCCGGCGGGATTGTCGAAGCTGCCCGTAACTCGGAATCCGTTGACTGCAGGAAACATATTGACATATTGAAGAATACCATATACGGCCTGCAACAGGCACAGGGTTACGATTATCAGACAGGCGGCGGGCATTGAATTTCTTCCCGTCACCTCTCCTTTTCCAGTGAAGAATGAAAATACAATGTATACCAAAAGCAAAGCCGCCGAACAGAAGAACGTCCAGTACCATTTCGGCGTAACCTGTTCGTTTACAAAAAACGATGTTGTCAGGAAAAGACTTCCGGCACACATAAATGTAAAAATAAGCGTTGGCAATATGCGATTTACTGTTGCCATCCACTCCGTTGAAATCCGGGGATTCGGATGATTTGTGTTTATACTCGCTGCTTTTGTTTCCATTAGATTTCGATCTTTATCTCCTCGCCCCATTCCTGCGCTTCGGTCAATATCTCGACTAATCGCTTTTCGTACGACGTGGAATTAATCACTTTTCCCTTCACCTTGTTTTCGCCCACAAGGATACTTTAGTGTACCCTTTTCTTTGGACAGAAATTAATACTTTGTTAAACAAATTTCTTATACCATTTCTTTTTTCCAAATGCAAAGATAGTGTTTTTTTAAACATCATAAACTTTTTTTCAAATTTTCGGTTAAATCTTTTAGCATGAGTGCAAGGTGCAGCATATATATAGTTATATGCTGCACCTTGCACTCATGCTAACGCCAAACATTTCGCCAGTTTCTCAACTCCCTGTTTATGTTTTGCCGGATTAACAGATTTAAGTTTGCTTATATTCAACTGTTTCCATTGCACGGATGGGAATTGCAAAAACTCCTGATATTCGGTGTGCTTCGATAATGGATTTCCGGCCTCAAAATCAAATAAAAACACCTTATCTTCGTCCGTTAAATTGGAATTGATAAACTCAACCAACTTTTCGCGGGTTTCCTCGAAAGCCGAATAAGTAAATGGAATATCGGTCATTCCTGCAAATTGCCTGGCAAGGGTTTCCCTTTGGTCTGTCCAATTGGGCATAAGCGATTCGACTATAGGGCGGTCACCTCCCAAAATACTATAAAAGAAACCTCTGCGAATATCCGAAAAACCTGTTATTTTGTCAAACATCAATTTTATATCAAACATATCGCGCGGGTGTTGCCTGTCAAGCGCTGCCGATATTTTCCCTCCGTAAAGTTGCGATACGGATACGATTTTTGCCTCGCAAAAGGTTTTAAATTCCGTTTGTGCCGAATCACATAACGGTAAAACCAACGATGGCTCTATCAAACCTCTTTTTGTTCCGTTTATCTCAATTTTTACCAAAATTCCATTGAGCAGGCAGTTGATTTTATTTGGCTTTTCTTCAATGACAATTCCCGAAAACAGTCGTTTTATTTTTTCTTTCAGTTTTGTCAGGTGGTTTCTTATATCCGAAAATGTATCTTCCCTTGATTTTATCGGGATATAAGTTACATCAATATCAACGGAATAGCGTGGCAAATCAAGTACGAACAAATTGATTGCCGTGCCTCCGTGAATGGCAAAATCGTCAATTCCCGACACTATGGGAATTAATTGGAGCAATAACTTTATCCGCTCCCTGTATTTTAAATTATTCATAACTTACTAAATCTCTTGGCAATGTTATTTGATATTTGGAGTTATATACTCCATTCTTAACAATGGCTCTTTTCCCGCTCCCTAAATCTATTTTGCTTAAATCCAAATATTTAAACCATGCATGTCCTGCTTTTTCAGCCATATACAGAAATAACCGCCTTATCTTCACGGATTTACATTTTTCCAAAAGTTGCTGTACCAAATCCGGGCGAAGTCCGTTGAGGGTTTCCATTACATAAAATAAGTCGGTAAGATTGTAGTATTCCGGCACAAGGTGAAGACATTCCATAAATGCCCTTTCAAGCGATGATATCTGCACGGAAAAGCCTTCCTGTTCCGTTTCTGTTATTCCCGAGTTGCCGGAAAAATTTTGAGTTGTAAAAGTGCGCAATAGCGCATTCCAATCCCTGTCAAGCAGCCATTTCGGCAAAACCTCGTTTTTCGGAGTAAAAACGACAACCGTCTGTTTTCCCATCGGTACATAGTGGGCGTGTCCCTGCAAATCGACCGCAGTCATTGCACCTATGTGAAAATGCTTGTTTAGCTGTTTGTTGAGGCACGACAACGTACCGTATATTGTCGGCTCGTCGCCTGTACGAATCATTACGCCCGTACCTATCGAAGTGAGCCATCGAGTTTCACGATAACGTCGCTGCAACTCATAGGATATGCCGTTTTCGTACATCCATGACGAAAAAAACAATGTACCCGGCGGTTGTTTTTGGAGCAGTCGGTTTATTTTAGTTGTTGCTTCTGTATTCATGGTGCAAAGATAAGAAAAAAAATAAACCGGTACGGAAAAAATTCATTATTTATTGCTGCTTTCGCATTCTTTTATCCATTCATGTATTGTCACGGCTTTTTGTAGTCATCATTCATAATCGTAGAATTCTTTGGGAACAGTTATTTTATTGGGGAATGCTTGAGTAACTAAACTACCGAAGGTTTAGTACAAGCTGCGTTATCAAAAGATTCTGATAACGCTGCAAAGTATACAAGACGATGAGTTCAAAATTGGAGACAGGCGTCTAGTATATAACTATATATATGCTGCACCTTGCACTCATGTTCCAGCCAAATTACCCAACAAAAGCAGTCCAAACCACCGAAAACATTTCAGCCAAATCACCGAATTGCAAATAAGATACTAAACGGTATTCTCTGATATGTTATTTGTTGATGAAAGCCCGGAGATGATACTCGACGGTCCAACGCCCCGTTTGATAGACGAATGGCAATTAGCTTCTAAATTGTGGGATGCTGTTCGTTTTGAAGTTGATCACCGTAAAGAAAGCCAATGACAATGATACGTTAGAAGAAGACACTATCTATTCCTGTTTGAATGCCTTGCGCCGTACCTTTGTAGTAAAAGATATGCCTGCATGGAATCCTGATTTACGCTCAAAAACAGCTATTAGTTCTTCCGATACACGTTACTTTGTAGAATGAAGTCGCCCTCATTTATTACGGTTCTTACAGCCACAGGCAGTTTTGCTTATCGCTGTGAAGATGGCGTATATTATGAGATATCGGCGGGGTTATACCCAACTCCCAATGATAAAACAATGTTTTATCACGTTTGGCGAGCCGTCATAACCAATAGAGAGCTTTCCACCTGTTTCCACGAAAACGTTTGTATTTCCGACAGGCCCAACCTTTCGTCCGTTTTTGCATGGCAGCGCGCCTCAAAACCCCGAGGCGAAAACAGGTATCATAATCATATCAAATGCAATTTTCATTATAAAAAATGTTGGTTCAAATATCCGAGTCGTTACAAAAAGTGTATCTTTACAGCCGAAAGTTGTTATAAAAAATGGTTAATAAAAATTTTATGGTTAGAGATTTTGAAAAGTATTTACTCAAATGGAAAGATGCGACTAATCGCATTCCGTTGCTTGTGCGTGGCGCAAGGCAAGTTGGCAAGACCTATACTGTCAGGAAATTCGCGAAAGAAAATTTCAAGAATGTCGCCTACATAACTTTTGACGATGACAAATATTTAGACGATGTTTTGTCAAAAACGCTAAACCCTGACGATATTTTGGACGCTATTTCAAAGCAAATACATACGCCGGTCGTTTCGGGCAAAACGATTATAATCTTTGACGAAGTTCAGGAAAACCCGCGAGCATTGACTTCGTTAAAATATTTCAATGAAAATCGCCCCGATATTCACATCATTGCTACCGGTTCGGCTCTCGGCATATTGCAGCACAAGGGTTTTTCGTTTCCTGTCGGTAAGGTGGAAAGCGTTTATTTAAAGCCCTTTTCTTTTATCGAATTTATCAATAATGTCGAAGGCGAAGATTACTCCGATATATTGAATAATACAGAGAAATTATCGCTCTATAAAACAAAATTGGAGGATTTGCTGAAACTGTATTACTATGTCGGCGGTATGCCTGCGGTTATAAAGAATTTTATTGAAAATAAAGATTATACAAAAGTCAGACGATTGCAACAAAGCATACTCAACGATTTTTCGAACGATTTTTCGAAATATACAGACGCCAATTTTAATGCAAAACTGAGCGCTATCTGGAACTCTATACCAAAGCAGGTTGCAAACGAAAACAAAAAATTCAAATACAGCGAAGTCAAAAAAGGGTCGCGGGCAGACGATTACCTGACGCATATTCGGTGGTTGCAAAATTCTGCGCTTATCTACAAAGTCCATGCGACTTATACGCCAAAAACTCCGCTCAAATTTTACGAGGAAACTAATATCTTTAAGATTTTTATTTGTGACGTCGGCTTGCTCGGAGCAATGCTTGACGTTCATTCGAGAAGCATTTTGGAAAGTAACGCTTTATTTATGGAGTTCAAAGGCGCATTAGCCGAACAGTATATCTGTCAGCAACTTTTTGAACCGAATACGGATATTTTTTATTGGACAACCGTACAGTCGAAAAACGAAATTGATTTTTTGCTGCAGGCATGGGATACGCCAGCGCCTGTTGAAGT
>JAIROL010000176.1 GCA_031257565.1 Tannerella sp.
AGGCCGGCGACCATTACACCCCCAGGGAAGTAATCCGGCTTATGGTCAACATCATTCTTGCCGAAGGCTGCGACGACCTCCTGACCGAAGGCAAAGTCGCCACCGTGCTGGACATGGCCTGCGGGACCGGCGGGATGCTTTCCACCACATTCGATTTTCTCCACCGGCTCAATCCCACCATTGACGTGCGTCTTTTCGGGCAGGAAATAAACCCCGAGTCCTACGCCATCTGCCTCGCCGATATGCTCATCAAAGGACAGGATGCCGGAAACATCCGTTTTCAGGACACCATGATGCAGGACTGCTTTCCCGATCAAAGCATGAGAATCGTCATAGCCAATCCCCCTTTCGGTACGCCCTGGGGCGGCAAGGACGCGCCCGAAGGGGTTGAAAAAGCGATCCGGAACGAATATCATTATGTGGACGATAATGTTCCGGTCTTGCAGAGGATGTTTAACCGGCGCCTAAAGGGTCACAAGGCGCTAAGGTTTGCCGTTGATATAAATGAGTACTGGTCGAACCTTGAGGAAACTGCCGAACATATCGGCGTAAACAAGGACACTATCTGTAACTGGATTGAAGGGGGGTAATCCCTGCTTATAAAGTCGGAAAGCAATGGAAGTTCAAGATTTCCGAGATTGATGAATGGATAAGGAGTGGCGAAAGCGCCAAAATTGTTGAGTAGATTATGAGTCTGTTAAACATCTTGAATAATAGAAGCAAACAAAATAATCTCCGTGTCTCTTTAGGGAAAACAACGGACAGTTCTATCAACAAAACCTCGACAAAAACTGTTATTGACCCAGAAGATATAGTTAAGTGGCTCGTGACTCAGACTAATGCAAATGGAAGTTTGTATCTTGAAAGTGTTGCCCGGCAGTATATACATGCGTTACGTTTTGCTCCAAAAAAATTTGAGATTTCTGATGTTGCGATAAACAGAAATGTATTTGCCTTTCAAACGCCGGACGAACTCAATGACTTTTGGGAAACATGCAAGGCGGCATCCAATTACAAACAGGTGAATATGGAAACTTCGGGTGCTTTTTCCGCTGGAATGAATTGTCTGTTAAGATATCTGAAGCATCTATCTGTATATGAAGAAGAAACCGCGCTGCATACGGTAAGTGTACCCAAGAAACAAGAAGAAAACATCATCGAAAAATTGACCTCTCTTTTGGAAACCCATTATTCAAACGGGTACAGAATCAATTCTCCCATTGAAATGACGAAGCTCCGTGGTTTTGCCGCTGCTGAATGTGGGGAAGAACTAAAATTTTCTGATGACGAACTCAAAAAGCACATCCGCTCGTGTGGGATAGAGTTAAACAGTAAGGTTTTTATCGCATCAGCAGAAACGAAAGAACACATAAAGACCATTGTCAGTGACTATTTTGGAAGTGGCGCACAAGCAATATTCTATGAGGAGTTCTTTAATAAAAATGAAAAATGGCTCATAGAGGCCAGTGTTGTTACAGAAGATATTCTTTTATGTGTGCTTGCACGGATATACCGGGGAATGGAATTTACCAAGACCTTTTTTGGCGTAACCCATGATACGGTAGAAACAGTTATTAAGAGCGAAATTCTCCGGGTTTGGGGAGATAGTGTACTTATAAACTACAACCAAATCGCGGAACGGCTTACCTATATTCCTTTTACAAGAATTAAACACACTCTTGCTTTTAATCATGAATTTATCTGGAACAGCGAAGGAACGTATACCCATGTAAACAAAGTGATTATATCCAAAGATGAAAAAGAAGCGGTATCAAGAGCGGTAAAAAAAGAGTGCGCTGCACATGGGTACACTTCCGTGAACAACCTGCCATTACAGGAAATTGCAGAGCGAAACCATGAACTGTCTATTTCTGCCATTCAGTGTGCAGTGTACAGTATCTGCCTATCTGATGAATATGATAAAAACGGTAAAATAATTACCCCAAAGGGAAAGGCGCTAAACGCATTGGAAATAATGAAGGTGTACTGTCTGAGTCTTGATAAATGTACGCTTGACGATTTGTTGCAGTATGAAGAAGAAATCACCGGGGAAGTCCACCGCTTTTTGCCAATGGGAGCGGCTTTCTCTACTATGGTTCGTGTTGATAAAGAAACTTTTGTAGCAGACAAATATCTTGCTTTTAATAAAGCCCAGGTTGATAGGGCTATTGCAAAGTTCGTAACGGGCAACTATTTGCCGCTTAAATCTTTTACCACCTTTGGTACATTCCCGGATTGCGGGCAACGGTGGAATCTTTTTCTGCTTGAAAGCTATTGCAGAAGGTTCAGCAAACAATTCAGGTTTGATACGCCGTCCGTAAATTCTCGAAATGCAGGAGCGGTTATCAGGAAAAACTGCGGATTGTCGTATACGGAAATAATGGCGGATGCAGTTACCCATGCCAAAATACCCTTAAAGGAAGAGCGTGTTGCAAATTTTCTCTTTGAGGCCGGTTTTACAGGCAGAAGCGCCAGGACAAAAGTAAATGAAGTAATTGAAGCAGCAAAAGTACTACAGGGAAGGAAGGCTTAGTTTTGTACTCTTACACTTATGATGGCAGTACAGGGGGGATATTACTCAATTCTACACCTTCCGGATTCTCAAAGGAACCGCGGCCTGTCTACGCTTCTGAATTGGATATTTTAGGCTTTGATGAGTATTGGAATTATGACAAACAGACTGATAAGCCGTATATGTGGGCAGAGGCCAACAGTTATTATTACCGTGGAAACCTTGTCGCAAAACTGAAAGGCGGGGATATTTTTAACGTCCCTGAAATAGTTATCCCTGATACCGAAGACGGCATCCCTGTTTCTCCCGAGTCAAATGGCGCTCCATTGCGCCCCATTGATATTGAA
Source organism: Tannerella sp. (assembly GCA_031257565.1). GTDB lineage: Bacteria > Bacteroidota > Bacteroidia > Bacteroidales > Tannerellaceae > Tannerella. The sequence goes on from JAIROL010000176.1 coordinate 2,860, forward strand.
GCTATGGTGGAAGCAAACCGTGAAATGATAGAAATTATTGAACAGACAACGGTAAAAAAGATACTGGAAGTTTACGATAAGTATAAGAACAAACTGGATTGCTTCCATGTGGCGTTCTCAGGCGGAAAGGATAGCTGCGTCTTGCTTGACCTTGTAAAAAAATCCCTGCCAAAGGGAAGTTTTGTCGTCGTGTTTGGCGATACGGGAATGGAATTCCCTGATACCTATGAGGTTATAGAAAAAACCCGGCAGCAGTGCGTTAAAGAAGATATACCTTTTTATACCGCCAAGTCGCATTTTGAACCCACAGAATCTTGGAAACTGTTTGGCCCCCCTGCGCGAGTTCTAAGGTGGTGCTGCTCTGTCCACAAGAGTACGCCGCAAACGCTAAAATTACGAGAAGTTACGGGAAAGAATGATTATACGGGTTTAGCTTATGTCGGTGTTCGAGCGCATGAAAGTTCTCCCCGTTCAGAATATGAATATGAAAATTATGGAGCGAAACAAAAGGGGCAACACAGTTATAATCCAATACTTGAATGGACTTCTGCGGAAATATGGTTATACAATTATGCTAATAATAATATTATTAATGACGCATATAAGAAAGGAAGTTCACGGATAGGTTGTATATGTTGCCCCTCGGGCGGTTCAAAAGCAAGTTATATCGAGAAAACAAACTACGCAAAAGAAACAGATTTGTTTTTATCACTTATTCGTGATAGTAATGCAAGAAAGAATATCCCATCTAGCGATTATATTTCAAATGGAGGGTGGAATGCCCGTAGAAACGGGAGATTTCTTTCAGATAATAAAATAGTTTACTCTGAAACAATTAAAAATAACGAATTAGAAATTGAGGTAAATGAGCCAAGAACTGAATGGAAAGAATGGATTAAAACCATAGGGAATTTAACAAAAAATAAAAATATTTTTTCTATTGTATTTGATAATCAGCTATTCTACTTTAAATGTAGTGAAACTAAGAATGGATATAGCATTAGAATAAATGAGCAATATTTAAAAGATTTTCCACTGTTTGGAAAACTCTTTAGATATACATTCCGAAAAGCAGCTTACTGTATGGAATGTAAAACTTGCCAAGCGATTTGTAAGCATGGATGTCTTACTTTTAAAAACGGCTTAAAAACAGAGAATTGTATCCATTGCCATGAGTGTTATTCTATGAATGCAGGGTGTATAGCCTACGATTCCCTAAAAATACCCAAAGGAGAGGAAAAAATTAAAACTCTTAATTGTTTTAGTAATCACGCACCCAAAACTGAATGGTTCGATGCCTTTTTTGACAAGTTGGATAATTTTTTGATTGCGAATACCCTGGGACCTGTACAAAAAACAAAATTTAAACGGTTTCTAAAAGATGCTGGACTAGCCCTAAAAGATAGTGCAACTTCTTTTGCAAAATTAGGGGGTTCCTTGAAGTGGAATACAGACACCTATATGGGCTTAATGCTGATAAATCTTGTCGCAAATAACCCGCAAGTTGAATGGTATATTACAAAAATGGACATAGGACGTTTTTACAGACGAAATGAGATTGAAGATATGCTGACAACCGAAGGACAAAGTCAGGATAATATATCCAGCATAATTAGTTCATACAAACGCCTAACCGAAACTCCCCTGGGAACGGTACTTCACTTTGGCGATGTCTCCGATGAAGGCGATCTTGTAAGAACTTCATGCTCCGTGACCGACCCCCGGGTCGTTCTCTATGGCCTGTTCAAATTTGCTGAAAAATGCAATGATTATAAGGAATTTACTCTGGCAACGCTGTTAAACGACAGTATAGAGCGGGATGGCGTCAGTCCTACCCGGATTTTTGGCCTGACCCGTGAGGACGCTATGCCTGTTTTGCTGGGACTATCGACCAAATACCCTGAGTTCATTCAGGTGTCTTTTACGCATGATCTTGAGAAAATAACGCTTTTAAGCGACAAAACGTCCCAGGATGTGCTTGGCTTGTTTAAGGAGGATATGGGCAATGGCTAATAATAAGTACCGGGAATACTTTGATATAGACGAAGATTATTTCCCCCAGGTAAACGATTCAGCAATCGCCGCCGCAAAGCCTGATTTTTGGACCCATACCTATCCGCATCAGACGTTTATCGACATGCTTACCAATATGGAGCGTGTCCTGGCCCGGCAGGATATGCGTACCCTCTGGATAGAGGGCGCTTACGGTACCGGCAAGTCCCAATGCGCCTATGCCTTAAAAAAGATTCTTGAAGTCAGTGAAGGAGAACTCAGGGCTTATTGGAATAAATATGACCCATTAAAAAACAAGACAGATCTCCTTGAAAAACTGGCGGGTCATAAGAAGAAGGACAACGGTATTGTGACCGCCCACCGTTATGCTTCCGGAGGGATAAGTTCGCCCAGAGAACTTTTTATGGCTGTCCAGGATACCTTAAAATCCTCCCTTGTGGATACAGGTCTTTATATCGGGGAAAACACGTTAAAAGACAGCGTTATCGCCTGGATAGACAAGCCGGCAAATAAACGCTGGCTTGACGAAGTACTCATCCAGCCGGAATATTCAGCCAGGTTTCCTCAATCCAATTCTGATGAAGTCCTTGAAAGTCTCAAAAAGGGCGGCGACTTAAAACAATTAATGGGTAATCTTTTTTATCTGGCGGACAAGGAAGGTGTTACCGCTCTCAATATTGATTCAGACAGGCTCATTACATGGATAAAGGACGTAATAGACAAGAACAAGATAAAAGTCGTTTTTATCTGGGACGAATTTTCCGATTACTTCAAGAATAACAGGGAAAGCCTTTCGGAGTTCCAGAAGTTGGTGGAATTAGTCAGTGAAAAACCGTTTTACTTTATCGTTGTTACCCATGAATCGGGGCAGTTATTCGTAACCGCTGATACTACCTGGTCAAAAGTGCGTGATCGCTTTATTTCCGTGCCTATCTCCCTGCCTGATAATATCGCCTTTGAACTGATAGGCCATGCCTTTAATGTAAAACAAGTGGCAAAAGATGCATGGAATTTACGAGCGGATGATCTAAACAACTGGGTAAACGCTTCCCATGCCGCCGTTATGAAGGCGGCTAAAATTGTCAAGCCCCAGGTAATGAAAAACATCATACCGCTTCATCCCATGGCGGCGCTGCTTCTTAAAAATATCGCCTCCGCTTTCCAGTCAAACCAGAGAAGTATGTTTAACTTTATCAAATCGCCGGACATAGACAATGTGGAAGCGTTTCAATGGTTTATAGAAAATTACGGTCCTGAAGATGAGCACCCCTTTTTGACGATAGATATGCTCTGGAATTTCTTTTATGAGAAAGGAAGAAACAATCTCACTCCTGATATACGTCTCATACTTGACACATACCCGCAGCAACAGGACTTGAGGGAAGATGAAAAAACGGTGCTTAAAGCTGTGCTGATAATGCAGGCGATTGACCAAAGACTTGGAGGCGTCGTGGACCTCTTCAAAGCTACGGAACAAAATATAGGTTACGCTTTTGAAGGGATTAACAGTTTAGAGGGAACAAAGTCGGCAAGTATCGCAAAACAGTTAAAAGAAAAGGGTATACTTGTTACCAATCCCATAAGCGGGGGGAGACAGGTATACGCCGCCGCTGTTCTCGCGGGAGACCAGATTAAAATTGACGCCTTCAAAAAAGAGGTGCGGCAAAGCAGTACAATTCAAAAACTGGTATCGGAAGGGGAACTTACCAATGTACTCTCTCTTTCACCAGCTCTGCGCTTGCGTTTTGAATCGGAACCGGGAACAGGGAAGATAACGCCGGTGAACCTTGCTGATTTTGACCGTACTATAAATATGCTCAGGGAGAAGGAGGAGGGATGGAATTTTTACGCTGTCATCGCCTTTGCAAAGAATGATGATGAAGCTGTTGCTTTAAGGAAGAAAATCAAGACCGCGGTGGCAGATGAGCAATACAATAATATCGTCTTTATTGATGCCCTTGCAACCCCGCTTGGCGCTGAATTACTTGACCAGTATGTTGATTTTCAGGCAATGTCCATGTATTACCAGGGGAATAATAACCCTTCCTCCCGCGAGAACGCGGATAAAGCAAAACAAATCCTGAGCCATGAATGGAAGAACCGTATTTATAACGGCCAATTCATCGTGTATCATTCTACAAACAAGGAAGGGGAAAAATACCCCGGAGGGCAGGGAGTTTCCGCTATTTTACAAACGGTAGTATTAAACCGTTTCCCCATGTTAAGAGATTTTGACTTTGCGAGGGGCCTTTCGGAAAACCAGTTAAAGCTAACCCAGGGAAAAGCAGCGGCAAAATGTGGCATTACCCAAAGTACAAGCGGCGTTATGGTTAATGTAGAAAAATACGTTTTACCCGCTGTATGGAAAATGGATAACTATTGGAGAAATTCCGTTTATGCGCCCCTGGCTATTTCAAGGATGAAGGTTGAAATTGACAAACTTATAGAAGACGCCTTTACCAGAGAAGGGGGAGGACAGATTCCTATAGGGGATATTTGCGATTATCTTGAAACAAGATACGGTTTTGCCCCCTGTAACCTGACGGCATTTATAACCGGGTTTCTCTTAAAGGAATATAGCGGGGAACCGTACCGGTACATTGATTCAAACGGCGGCCATGATCCCATGACACAGGATAAACTTGCCGAAATGATTGGAAATTATTTGGGTAAAGCACCCAAGCCAAAGCCGACATATATAGTACAGATGACCCCGGAAGAAAAAGCATTTTATGAATTGACTGAGAAAGCGTGGGGCATTACCCCAAATTCCTGCACTTCCGCAGACCAGGCTGCCCATGCGGTAGTCGCGAAAATGAGAGAACTTGGGCTGCCTGTTTGGTGTCTTGAGGAAGTTGATACATCCATCGTATTTGACATTGTGCAAAAGTACGCCGAGCTTGTACAAAAAGAAGGGAATGAAGCGCATAAGAAGGCGGTGGAAATTGGAAAAATTGCCTGTGTAAAATCATCACTTGCCGAAAACATGGCTTCCCTGCTTACCACACAGAATTGCAAAGAGGGAATGCAGGGATTTTTGCGCTCTTTTGAGGGCGGGAAGGTGCTTGCCCTTGCCAAAGAAATCGGAGCGGAGGGTAATGTAATTTCTGATATACATTCCCGTTTTGAGGTAGCTTACGCCTGTCTGTGGAACAGGGAAACAGGAGAAGATGAAATACGAAAATTGCTAACGGAATACGGGATTGTCAGAGAGGGTAATGGTATTTTAAACGAAACCGCACATTCTTACCAAGAAGCAAGCCGTACATGGCGGGACCATCTGAAATTTATGGGAATTTCCTATGAAATTCTCAAGGCAAAGTACACCGGCTTTACAAAAACGTTTGACATACTGTTAAAAATCTATCAACAGGCTGATGTGCTGCCGGACCAAAAAAATTCTTTTCTCTATGAATTGCAAGAGCATGGAACCAAAATAAAGGAACTGTTTACAAATGACAGGAGAGTGTTTACGGAAGTATATGCTCCTTATCTCGAAGGTTTAAGCGATGATGAGATCGCCCAGGTCAAGAGCAAAGTACAGACGGGCATCTTTGAACAGTCAAAAACAGACTGCAATGTAAAGGTCAAAGAAACAGCGGAAGAATTCCGCAAGAACCAGTTAAAATCCCAACTGGCAAGTCTCTGGAAAGAAAAAACGGGAACCAAAAACCCGCAGGAATGGTCAAGCCGTTACAGAACTCCCGTGCTTTGTTGTGTAAACGAGGCTGAATTTGAAAAGGCAAAAAAAGCCTTTGAAACACTGAACAGGAATTGGGGGGCCTCTGATACTGAAATCAAAGAGGCTATTGACTATTTGAAGAAAACATCTTTGTTTACCGTCTTGTCAGATGAGAAAAAGCGTAATGAAGCCTTTGTGAAAGATATTATTGGGGAATATCGTATACTCCTTCCCAATCCTGATGATGTAAGAGACAAACTTGAATTGCTCACCGTTGATACCTACGAATGGAGGGATAATCCCGGTGTAAAATCAAAAGTAAGGCAGCTTGCTGAAGCGGAGTATAACGCAGGAGGCAGTAAAAAAGTCCTTAAAAAAATTGACGGGATGGATGATACCAAGGTTAAACAGTATCTGAAAAAACTTATAACAGAAAGTATATCAGTGGGTATAGAAATACTCTCTGATACAGGAGGGAAATAAATGTATCTTGACAGGATAAAACATTATCTTGAGATTAAAGACATGAATACTCCTTTTTTTCTTTTTGTAGGGGATGACAAATATTCTTCTGTCCGTAATGATTTATCCGGGCTTGACCTTTTATTTTTAAATATGAGCGATTTCTGTACCACTAATGATAAAGTTCCGAATTTTGATGCATTTTTGGAAAGGTTAAAAACCGTAGATGTCAATGTACATGAGAAAAAGATAGCTGTTTTTGGTGTTGGTGAATACCTTGCGCTTTGCGGTAAGAATGAAACAGCAAGAGAAATATCCCGGTTAAAAGACCATAATATAGGAAATGCCAGAGTTATTCTGGTATTAAGAGGGATAACTTATCAAAGTGAAGAATTGCAAAAAGACCCTCGTTTCGACAAACGGAGATTTTTTGTCGTTAATAAAGCGGTATGTGAACTTTCATTTACCTTGGCAGATTCCGATATTGGCCTATCCGGCATTGAAGAGTTTAAGGCTCTGCTTGTTAAACTTGAAAATGGTTTTTGCGGAAATATGATAATCAATACAGCGGTAAATATTGATAATGCGCTATTTCCCGTAAGAAAAATATCAAACGCTTATGATGGCATACAATATACGCTCAAAAATTTCAATTTACCCCGTTCATGCGGAAATGATGAACAATGGGCAGATTTATTGAAAGAACTCTCTCAAAATGATAATTCCATTGATAAAGTTTTTGATAATAATGGAATTGCTACGAATACTGAGACTGAACTGTCGAAATCTCTTTATGGAAATGAATATAAAGACTGGCTTGTATTTATTATGCTTAAATCTAATGTCAACCAATTGAATAATAGCTATTTGAGATTTGCTTTTGAAAAAACAAACTCATTTGATGAACTTAAAACAAATATCTTAAATGCGATTATTGAAATACCGCATACCAACAAATGGTTCGCTGAATTCTATGAAGAAAGAAAAACCCTGCTTGAAAAGTTTGCTGAATCAGATGTAGCCGCCTTTATAATCAATAACAGGCAGAATAATCTTGAAAGCATTTACAAATTGACAGATACAACCAAAGTTGAAAAAGAAGAAATTATTAAATGGATAGCAAAAAACGGGTATGTGCGGCAAATAGATAAAATTTATCCGTCTCTAGCCGCCTATGCAAAAAACTATGTATTTAAGAGTGCTGTACTTGATGATTTGTTGACTGATTATTTTGAAAGATATAAGAAGCAAAAAATAACAAACACTCTTGAAAAGGGTTTTATAGAAAAAGTTGAGGAACTTGCCAAAAATTCCAGAGTATACAACCGTCTTCCTTCACGAAGCGAAATATTGGATAATCTTGATAATAAAAATGAATCTTTCTTATGCTGGGTTGACGCCCTTGGTGTGGAATACCTTGCCTTTATAGAAGAATTGGCAAAAAAACGCGGTTTATCTATATCTATTAAAATCGCACGGGCCGAACTGCCTACAATAACATCAATAAACAGGAGATTTTATGATACATGGCAAACTGAAAATAAAATAAAAATCGAAGAACTTGATGAAACCAAGCATAAAGAAACCGGCGGATACAGTTACATAAAAGAAAACTTGCCTATTCACCTTGTAAAAGAACTGGACATTATTTCCAATGTTATGGACAGGGCTGCCACAGAGCTTGCCTTAAGAAAATATAAAAGTTTTCTTATTGTAAGCGACCACGGCGCTTCCCGTCTTGCGATACTGCTTAATAAAAAGGAAAAATACGAGACAGATACAAAAGGAGAACATTCCGGTCGTTGCTGCAAAATGTTTACTCCCTACGATTTGCCTTATGCCGCTGAAGAAAACGGGTTCCTTGTACTGGCGGATTATGGAAGATTTTCGGGAAGCAGAGCCGCCAATGTTGAAGTACACGGCGGCGCATCTCTTGAAGAAGTAGTTGTACCGATAATTGAATTAAAGTTAAAAAATGACAATATAAGGGTAAAACTCATTGATGAAATTGTAACCGTTGATTTTAGAACCGGTACAGAGATTACGCTTTTCTTTAATGCCCCCATTGATGATGTCTCGATAATAATTAATAAAAAAAGATATTCAGGTATAGAAATTGACGATCAGCATTTTAAGGTTAAGTTACCCGATACAAAACGTGCGGGGGAATACGATGTGGAAGTATATTCTTCTGACAATTTAATCGGTACTGTAAGAATAAAGGCCCAAGGCAAAAGCGGGAAAATAAATGATTCTTTTGACAATTTGTTTGGAGGATAGTGTTTATGATTGAGAAACTCAGGAACAGTTTTGATGAAATGGTCGTTTATAAGGATTTAAAAAAAAGTAATTTTTTCTCCGCTCTTAGTCTGCCCTCTTTTATGCGGGACTGGTTATTAAAGCGGTTTGAAGATGAGGCGGGACAATTTGATTCTGATGAAATGGCACAGTTTGTTAAAAAATATCTGCCAAGAAAAGATGATTGGATTTCCATAAAAAACAGAGTCATTGTAGAGCATAAACGCGTTAAGTTCCTTGCGAAAGCCGCAGTTGATATTGACATTAAAACAGGCGAAGTATCATTTTCACTCCCTGATTTTGGACTTACAAGTAAGGATACTATTATCGAAGATAACGTATGGGAGAATTGTAAAGAGGATCTGGTTCGCGGGCGTGAAACATGGGGAATGGTAGAACTTGGATACCGCGATCCCAATGAGGAAATGAAAATTAAAGGAAAAATAAAATTGATTAGTTTTAAAACATTTTGTCCTTATACAATAGATATTGACTTTTATAAATGCGCACGCAGGGAATTTTCAACTACAGAGTGGATTGATGTTTTGCTTGGGGCTGTAGACTACAACGCAAGCGGGTATCTTGGTGATGAAGAAAAGAAACTTACAATGCTTACAAGGCTTTTGCCCTTTGTTGAAAAAAGGCTCAATCTTATAGAACTTGCACCAAAAGGTACAGGAAAGTCATATTTGTTTGGCAGAGTCAGCCGTTTTGGCTGGCTTTCCAGCGGCGGCGTAATGAGCCGTGCTAAGATGTTTTATGATATTTCTAAACGAACAGAAGGGTTGGTCGCCGGGAATGACTTTATAACCCTAGATGAAGTGCAAACAATATCCTTTGCTGATGTAGATGAAATGAGAGCTGCCTTAAAAGGTTATCTTGAATCAGGCATATTTACCGTGGGTAGTTATGAGGGCACAGCGGAAGCAGGGGTAATACTTTGCGGAAATATCAAGAAAGAAACAATGGACGAAGACGGGTATGGGAATATGTTTGAGGAATTGCCAATGGTTTTCCATGAATCGGCTTTGATTGAGCGGTTTCATGGTTTTATAAAAGGGTGGAATATACCCCGAATGAATGATGACCTTAAAATTTCCGGTTGGGCACTAAATTCAGAGTATTTCTGCTCTATAATGCACGAACTGAGGGACGATATGAGTTACCGTGCCATTGTAGATGAACTTATAGAAGTCCCCGAAGCGGCTGATACCCGTGATACCGAGGCTGTCAAAAGAATAGCAACAGCGTACTTAAAATTGCTGTTCCCCAATGTTCGTAGTGCTGATGACATTACCGCCAGAGGGTTCAAAAGATACTGTTTGGACAGAGCACGAAAAATGCGGGATACGATAAAATACCAATTGGGCGTACTTGATATAGAGTACCGGGGAAAGGATTTGCCAACGTTTGGCGTTAGACCTGATCCTGAAAAAAGGGAATAATCTTATTGGAAGCGAAAAATTGTTACATTTGTAACAAGGAAAATCTGAGTAAAAACGAGATAGGTCTAACCAAAAAACTATTGGGTAGACAAGTATCAAGGTTTTATTGTATTGATTGTCTTGCGAGCTACCTTGAAATTACCTCTGAAGAACTACTTGCGAAGATTGAAGAATTCAGATCGCAAGGGTGCATGTTGTTTGAGTAACTCATCCTTATAAAAGAACATACCGGGGCTTTGATAAATGTTCTGAGTCTTCCGCCAATCAATCACCGCTCCCAAACTACAGCGACATCAGTACATGAGCTGATAAAAATATTCAACGAGGAGTAAATATGTCCGTTCATTCAGGGCTGCTGCGGAAAAAAGAGGACTACCAGCGGCTCATCCTTGAACACCTCCGGGACGATAACGGCTACCAAATCCGCAATGCCAAAAACGATTTTAACCCCGGTCTTGCGATGGACCCGGAACTGCTTTTCTCTTTCCTCCGCGCTACACAAAGCGCCGCTCCGGAAAAATTGGAAAAAATCTATAAAGAAAAAATCAGAAATACCATTCTCAATGTTGTCAATAATGAGATAAACAAGAAAAACCGGGGCCTTTTGGACGTGCTTAAGAATGGCGTGGACTTTGGCGGCGGGGTAAAACTCGACCCTATGTACCGCCAGCCTGCTACCTCCTTTAACCAAAAGCTGAACGAACTGTACCGGCACAACATCCTTTCGGTGATGGAAGAAGTGTATCACAAGGAAAACGAGCGCGTTGACCTCTTGATTTTTCTGAACGGCTTCGCGCTTTTCGCCTTTGAATTGAAATGTAACACCACGGGCCAAAGCGTAGAAGACGCGATCAGGCAGTACAAAACCGGACGGGATTATAAAACCCGCACTTTTGCCTTCAAATCCGGCATTCTGGTTTCGTTTGCAATGGACCTAAAAGAAGTCTATATGTGTACCCGGCTTAAAGGGTCATCGTCTTTTTTTCTGCCCTTCCACAGGGGAAATGGCGAGGATATTGAAACCGGAAAAGGCAATCCCCATAATGAAGACGACATAAATGTTTCGTATATGTGGGAGGATATTCTTAAAAAAGACATGGTTTTATATCTGCTTGATAACTTTATCTTTATTCAAAAAGAAGTTAAAAAGGATTCCGATACCGTGCAGAAAAAAACTGAGGAAAAAATTGTGTTCCCCCGTTACCACCAGTTGAACGCCGTCCGCCGCCTTAGGAGTTGTCTATAAATAAACACTACATATCATTTTTTATGCGGCTTTATATCATAATTCCATTCGCCATGAAAAGATTTTCCAAATAGCCGTATCTGTTTCATCTCTTCATCACT
>JAIROL010000262.1 GCA_031257565.1 Tannerella sp.
CAGTCGGATGGGCAACGACCATCCGGCGCCGGAAAATGCCACCATATATAAACGCTATTACATATATTACTAATAGTATTAATATAAAAGGATGCTCGAAAGGAACAGGCGCCCGATGACAGTTCCCGGATACCGGAACAGGGCAATCTTTATATTAACACTATTACATATATTAAGATTATTATATATATTAGCACTATAAATTATATTACTAATAGTTGTTATATAAAAAATATTACTTATATTTGCGAAATATTTAAAACCACGAAGATATGATAACAATTGCTATTCTAAACCAAAAAGGCGGGGTGGCCAAAACTACTACCGCGTTAAATTTAGGCGCTTATCTGGCCCAAATGGGCCATAAAACGCTGCTTGTTGACCTCGATATGCAGGCAAACCTCACATTAGCCCTAAATGTCGAAAATCCGGAAAAAACAATCTACGACTTTTTCCACAAGGAAAAAACAATTGCTACACCGGTAAGAGAAAATCTAGATTTACTCCCAAGCACTATCGACTTCGCCGGCATCGAGCTGGAAATTGTCAACGAATTACAAAGAGAAATGCTACTGCACAAAGCATTAGAGCAGGTAAAAAGCAATTATCAATATTGCATTATCGATTGTCCACCGTCGCTTAATATGATAACAGTAAACGCTCTTTCAGCCACAAATTGCATCATAATCCCCTTAGAAGCATCCCTTTACGCAATTAAAGGTTTAGATATGATGATTGATAATGTTTCCCGGGTGCGCAAAGACATTAACCCCAGCCTGTTCATCCTGGGAATACTGATAACAAAATACACCGACAGGGCCATTGTATCCCGACGGCTGTTCGATCGGCTCGATGAAATGGATCTAACATCCCACCTGTTCGAGACAAAAATACGATACTCGGCCGACCTGAAGAAAGCGGAAGACACACAACAAACTGTATATGAATTTTCCCGCGGCTCCCTTGCCGCCAGCGACTATCAAAACTTTGCAGACGAAGTAATAAACCGACTAAACACAATATATCATGAATAACACAGAAAAAAAAGGCCGGGACGCACTATTCAGTCCAGCTTCTCCGACAAGCCCTGAAAATAGGGAGAAAAAAGAAAATATAGAAACTCAAAAACTATTTTTCAAGGAAAAATATGTACAACACACATATCGAGTTCCTGCAACATTTGACGAAAAAGTACGTAATCTGCATTACAGTACAATTCTTGCAACCGGAAATACAGATTACAAGTTAGTCGATCTATATATCAATGCTTTGGAGCTTTTTACAAAGAAATCAAAGATAGAGATCCGGCCACGTCCGGACAGCGTCCGGGAAAAAGAAAAATATCACGGCCGGGGCGCCTGCCGGAAAAATAGACCACGGGGCGAATACCCCATCTTAGACGAATAAGCAGGCGGCTATATCAGTCCATCATCCCTAAAACTGTAGTACCCGGCATCAGAAATGATGATGTGGTCAAGTAGTATCAAATCAAGCAGTTTCGCAGCATTTGCTAAGCGATTTGTAAATTTAATGTCAGTATCGCTCGGCTGTAAATTCCCAGAAGGATGATTATGTGCAACGATAATGCTTGAGGCGTTGGCCTTAAGCGCTATCTGAAAAATCATCAAGGGGCTCATAGAGACTTCAGAGACAGATCCTTGTGCTATTTTTGCAACACCGAGAACTTTATTACTGCGAGAAAGGTATAACGCATAAGCTTCCTCGTGGTGTTGTAAGCAGTTTTCAAAAAGCTTTTTTAAAAACTCACAAACATCGGTTGCTTTTTTTATTTGCAACCGTGACGCATTGAAAGGGTCTTTGTATGAAACCTGTATTTCAGGGATTTCGAAGTAGTTAATTTTTGTTTCCATATTTTTAATTTTAATTGTTTCTTAACTTATGCAATTCCCGGTGTAGCGTTTAGGTGCGTCAAGTTTTTTTGAAAAAATACGCTCGACTGTAAGGAGAGGAAGATTTTTTCAAAAACCGAAGGCTCGAACTTGACACGCCGTCAAGAACGCGTAAACACCTTTGCATAGGTTAAGAAACAAATTGAAAAAAGGGAGAAAAACAAAAATTTATCGAAATTAAAATACACAGGAATAAAGACACGGATTGTGCCGTCCGGAATGGAATTAAATATCAAAGTGAAATACCATTTGAAATTGAATGCGCCATTTGAAATGTTTGGTTAAACTCGTTCCTTACATTTATAAGGGTATTGATATTCTCTTTCGGATATTGCTCTTTTAGACACGTTGAAATACGCGTTTGCATTTGCTGACTGATGCGTGTAAATTCCCGAGGGTGGGCTCCCCTTTCTATCATCATTTGGGCAACATCTGCCCATCTGTTTTTTAATTTTGAAATTTCTTCCGCTGTAAATTCTCTGCACTGCTCAGCTTTCATGAGCCCGGCAATATTAGCAATTTTATAGTCGCCTGAAAAAACTACACTGTCCCGCGAACGCAGTTCCATAGTATCCAATTTCCCCTGCTTCTGTAGGGCGACGGCTGTTGTGATTTGATTTTCGTAACTTTTTTTTAAAAAACTCTCCGGCACGAAGCGCCCAAACCCTGATTCTCTTTTCGCCCTTTCGTAACGAGAGTGCACACCAAGGCAGGTCAAATCGTACGGCACTACAATAACTTTTGCATGTATAGAATATCCCGACGCATCTAATGCTTCAATTCGCGCTAATAACTTATCAGCACTCGTTAATGGATTTTCAAACACTATGTTTAGCCGCTTATCTATAGCCTCTTTCATTATTTTTTGCGCCCAAACGCCACTATCATGGGATGTATAGGCTCCTGTTAATCTGTCATTAGCCATGTTTTGCGTTAAAAATAACGGATGAAATCTGCGCAATGTGTCAGAATCAACACGAACATATCCACCCTCCAATTGCGCTAATTCATTCGATACGGATGTTTTCCCACTACCAGGCTGCCCGCCTATACAAATTGCTATTGGGCGATCCTGCGGCTTTGCATAAACCATAAATTGTGCGAATATCTGCCTTTGCACATATATTGCCTCATTATCCTCCGGTGACAGTTTGCCGGATTCAATAATTGCAGAATAATCGTAACTCATAAACTTTTCCAGCCATCCGGGTGGTTAAGTATATAATCTAAAGTTAAAGCGTTTAATAAAGGCTTTAATTTATAAGCCCTTTGTATGGTTTTTTCATCGCTCAAACGAATACTGTTGAATATCTCCCCAAACTTTTTCGACCAAGCCTCGACAGGAATTTTGTCCTCAGGAAATTCAAGTCCATGGTGCAGCATGCTTAAACACCGGCCTTGTAAACCTTCTACAATGCTGGTTGCTCCTACAAATTGGTCATACCGCTCATCCGGGTATTTAGGAAAAAATTTTACATCCATTGTTGTTGTTTCCATATATTTAGTTTTTTAGTTATAGTGTTTTAATTCGATTTCTCCAAAAATTCTACTGTTACTCCAAGCGCTGCAGCAATCTTATTAAGCGTATCTATACTCATATTCATCTTGCCTTTTTCGAGGCGTGAAATGTGCGGTTGCCTGAGCCCAGTAAGTTCGGCTAGCTGATAGGTAGATAATCCTTTTTCTTTACGAAATTTCGCAACCAATTCAGCAATACGAATGCGTTCCTGCAATATGTGTTCTTCCCCTTCGTTCATTCCGCCCCCATTACCGTACTACATATTTCATTACACAAACTCTCACTCTGTCTCTGTAACTCATACCATTCTGCTTGTCCGGTTTCGGACAAACTTTCAATCTTAAGATACGTGACATTTTCCCGCCTAAATATCGCAGACTGTCTGTCTTTTAATGCATCTAACTTTTTAAACAAAATATCTAAAATTTCCCCTTTACTCATAAATTTAAGCCTCATTTAAAATATATTCAACAATGCGTTCTTTATCGTAATCAGCGCAGATAGTCCACGCCTTTGACCAGTTAAGACCATTACCATACATGTCCATTTTTTTACTATTTAAAATATGAAAAGTGTCCGGTGCAATAGTTTTTAGCAATTCTAAAGGATTGTTATATGCCATTAAATAAAATAAATGCACTACATGGGACTCGAACGGAAAAACATCAAATTTTTGAACGCCATTGATTAGAGCCATAGTAAGACTATCATCATCGGCGCTATATTTATCCGGTTCCAATGGAATGGAATAATATGTAAATATTTTACGTCGCATTCCTTCATCAGAATTGAGATAAAAACTTGCAAAATCACCGTCCCATTTGTCCAAATAATGTGATATGAGTTCTGGACTCACCCCGGCGAATACCTTCATAAATTCTATACGAATAGCCGTATTATTACTACTCATCCATTTTAAAGCAACAATATCAACAATCTTATCAACAGTATCAATTGCCTGTAATATATCTATATCCTTTTCTATTTTCATAACTTCACGTTTAAATTAATGCCACAAAGGTAATGCCATAAAATATATTGTCTAAACATTTTATATTAAGTTTATATTAATAAATTGTTAAATCATACAAAATAATACTTGACTAAACCCTAATAATTCATACTTTTGCGAAAACAATTTCTAAAGTATATCCTTTTAAGGAAGTTCAGCGGGATTTTTCCCGCTGTTTTTTTGAACTGCCGGCTGGAACTTGTCCCGGCCATCGGGCGCCCGGCCGGATGACGCTGCCGGAACCTATCCGATCAGCTGCCGGCGAAAAGACAAAAAATAGTATTTTGTTGATTTTCAATGATTTAGTTTTTCTTTTTCCCTATTTTTAAGGTTTTGGGAGTAATGATAAACATAATTCCTTGTTGGTGAAATAATTAGAAAAAGATTCCTTTTTTCTGAGTTAAAAGTCATTTGTTAATCATTTGATATATTTGTAAGGTTTTTTCGACATATCGTAACACACTGTATTTCAAGTCCCCCATCATCGTAAAAATACGATAAAGGTGAGTTTTTTATAACTCATCGGCGAGAAAATTATAACTTATCCGGCAGCTGCCGGAACGCAGCCTGATGGATGGCCGGCCACCACCACTTAGGCGCCACCGGCGCCGTACCCGGCCGTCCATCGGCGAGTTTTTTATAACTACAGGCCGGATAGTATCTTTTTATCCCTCTGCTATTTACCGCTCATCGGCGAGAAAATTATAACTTATCCGGCAGCTGCCGGAACGCAGCCTGATGGATGACCGGCCACCACCACTTAGGCGCTCATCAGCCAGGCGGCTGCTAAAACCCAACTTCCGGAATATATTAATTAGCTGATATTCAACATCTATCGTTTCATGGCTACAAAAACCCAACTGCCAGGCATCGCAACGCCAGGCCGCCGAAATAAGAACTCCTGCCGCCAGGCGGCTGCTAAAACCCAACAAACTGATTTTCAATCTTTTCCTTTTCCCCTATTTTTAAGTTTGGCGTAATGGATAGATATAATTCCTTATTGGTGAAATAATTGGAGAGAAATTCCTTTTTTCTTGAGTTGAAAGTCATTTGTTAATCATTTGATATATTTGTAAGGTTTTTTCGACCTATCGTAACACACTGTATTTCAAGTCTCCCACCATCGTAAAAATACGATAAGAGTTAGTTTTTTATAACTTCCCGGCTAGTTTTTTATAACTTCCCGCCGGGCGGCCATCGCCAGGATGTCACCGGAACAGTTGCGCCCGGCTATCGAAACAGGAGTTTTTGGTAACATGCCGGCCCCCACCACTCGCGCCCATCGAGGCGCGTGCCGGCTGGCTTCCGGCAACTCCGGCACCGGCTAGGAAATTATAACAAGGACAAACGCATAATTAGTTGTTTTTAACCGATGTGCGAGAAATTGGCTAGTTTTTTATAACTCTCAGGTCGAGTCGGCCATCAGGCGCCCGGCATGCCGGCAACCCCGGCACCGGCTAGGAAATTATAACAAAAAAATTTGTGGCTAGGAAATTATAACTATATTTGTAGAAAATTTTACAAACATTTGGTTTGATTAATTTTAATTATGGGTAAAAACAGGGGTAAGAAAAAAGACATTACTACTGCCTTGAAAATCCTTCATACGGAAAAACGCAAAGTACAAGTACTTGTACCGGAATTGGCAGAATACATCATTCAGCCCAACGCTGTGACGAATGCAGTGTATGAGTACAATTTACTTGAAGAAAGAATTTTGACAGGCCTCATGTATCAACTGCAAACTCCAATACATGAATTAAAAAAACTTGCAGATGTAAAACAGTTATCACTTTTTAATGACCCTACAAGAGAGTCAGAGGATACTGTTAAAATGTTAATTCCTTTAAAGGATATTACTACTGCGCCCAATTATGCTCGTGTTGAAGATGCCGCAAAAAAGATGCGACAAACTAATGTGGTGTTTCCAATAGAACGAGATGGGTTGCCTTTTACTGTCGTGGGTGGGTTAATAGACGAAGCGACCATTCCACTGGTTAATAATCGCCGGTCTTCTCATTTGGAGATAAGAATGTCCAAAAAAGTTGCCGAGATTTTAATAAATATCCGAAAAAAAGGCGATATACCTGTCGAATATACCCGCTATGTTTATCAAATTGCTCAAAATGCGTCGTCAAAATACACGTCGCTACTCTACAAAAAGATTGCATCATGGAAAGTTAAGGGTGGGTTTACTATACCACTCGAAGACCTGTACAGGGACATTTGTGTACAAAAAGTTTATCTTAATAAAGACGGTAGTATAAATTATAAAAACTTCAAATCAAACGTATTAGAAAAAGCAAAAAACGAACTATACCAAAAAGCTGACTGTTGGTTTGAATACACTGAAAATTACGAAGGCCGGCGTGTCAAAAGTATCACATTTAAAGTCATCACGCCGGAAATGGAGCAAACCAGGGAAGATAAGATTTTTTACCTCAAAAAACTTATGATCGTGCACCTGCAGGTTTACGAAAAGGACATCCCCGCCGGGCTATTTGAAAAAGTAGATTTGCCGACCATCGGCGCGGCGATACTTCGCATCAAGGAAGCCATCGACACCGTCCGCCCGGTAAACAAAAAAGGATACGCCATAAAATCACTGCAAAATTTGATGATAAACGATAAATAAAGTAACTTTGCAAAATGGAATCAAAAGGGAATATATACAAAGACTTCGCAAAGGTGTTCTTAGATGTGATAAAATACGTGCTAACAGGCGTAATTCTATCATCATTTATCGGCAACATGGGAAACGCCTTGACGGTGTATATAGCCAGTTTTGCCGTCATCATTGTCGCAGCGGGCTTATATTTATTATTTTACAAAATAGGAGAAAAATAACATGTTTGGAATTTACTTTGGAATAGCCGGATTGCTAATGATTGCTATTGTCGGTCTTGTAGCCGGATATCTGGAAAAAAAAAGTGGCAATATCGCTTAAATTAAGATTAGACAAAGAGACATGCGCCGGAACACTCTCCAGTATAATATAACGTGAACAAATGGATAAATATTGCAGGCATTATATTGCTTATATTCGCGTTTTGTGGGCTCGGTAATGTTCTACTACTATTTATTATAAAATACTTGACCATTTGGCCGATTTTGCACGCTTTTTCTCTATACGCCACCTATTTGATTTTGAAACGCCTTTTCCCCGGATATGAAAAATTTATCCGCTACGCCACAATCACCATATTTCTCATATGCATTCTCACGCCACTACTGTATCAATAAAATAATTTTGTATCTTTGCAGCGCTTAGTACCGTGCATGGCACTTCATTTGACTCACATACATGCGGCCAAAATGACGGTGTGTATTTCCTGACATTTCGCATGTATGTGAATTCTGTTCGGTACTAAGCAAACGGAACAGGCACACCGTTTTTTGCGCCTACAACTAACACTTATTACATCATGGAACAGAAACCCGAAACCACAACGTTATCACGCATCCAATCAGCGGAAAGCACCTACATTAACAACATCCTTAAAGGGATTGACAACCTTTTACAATACAGAGGAGCACAAATGCCGGTGGAAATACTATTGGAGTGGGAAGATGCCCTACATGCTGCCAATGAGGCAGTAGCTAAATTTGCCGACGAGCAAACAAAAGAAAAAGCGCTGTTAGACCATGAGTATCTAAGAAACTCAAGTGAAGACATTCACCGGATTGTGGCTTTTCTCACAGGCATATTTGATGAATACCGGAAACTCGAAATAATTAAAGAAACAATTGAACAAATTTCCCTTAAAAAAAGGGAAAATGAAAAATAATTTTGTAGCTTTGTACTCTAAATCATATAGTCTTATGAAAAAATTATTTACCTCTTTTGTTTTTGTTATTTCTGTTTCTGCATTATTGGCACAGTCGTCGTCGTTGTGCGCGAGATATCTACAACGAGTAATCGCTGGAGATCAAACAACAGGATATCTCATAAAAGACTCAAATCGAGAGCTCATAGACGAATCGGATGTGAAATTACAGATTATACCAGAGTTTTATAAAAATTTTTCTTTTACTATTGAATACATAACTACTAATTGCCGGTCCCCAAGGCGTGGTGAGTTTATTTGCAATGAGGCAGATCTTGTTGTTTGGGATGAAAAAGGCAAAGTATCAGTGAGATTTCAAGATGGCTATTATGTTGATACTCGACGACGATCAGCGGAAGAATCAGAAGGAGAAGAACCGAAAGTATTTTTCAACCAAACACTCACAACTACTAATCGTACTACATCACCGGGAACACCATATCCATACGCCGTAAAATACAGCGAAGTCAAAGTAACAATAACAGAAGATGTATTACGCTCAATAGCAAATGCTGATCGTCCATCTTTAGCAGTAATATCACCAGAAGAAACTTCCAGGGATCGTGTTATTGGTTCTGTGGAACTTGTTAAAACCAAGCCTTTGGTTATCTTCACATTTTGTGAATATGAAGATAACACTAAGATAGATGGATCAGATAAACCTGTATTTGTTTTAAGTGAATCGACTGTTATACCAACATTTACTTTAAAATGTAAAACAAATAAATTGAAATTAACATTTGACTACCCTCTCACAGATGTATGGGCGTCTACAAAGTTGATAACTTCGTCCCAAGAGGAGTTTAGCGTATTGACAGAAAAAGAGGGAAGAGAATTAATGCTGACACTTCCAGACGTGCTAATTACAGGCAATGAAATAATCAACATAACGCTTTCGAATGGGTCTGTATTTAGGTTTAAAGTAAAATACGATATGCCATTTCATGCGCCAGATGTTAGCTTGTCGGAAAACACTTATTGCGCATCTACTGATGGAATACAGGTAATATTAAATAACAATTATGATAATTCAGTTTCTGTGTTTGCAGAATACAACAATACGAGCAGTTTAATTTACAACGATGTATACATTAAGCCGGGTAGCGGAAGTATTAAATTTTTTGCACAAGCATATAATCAAACCGGCTGCAAATTGTATAACCCGAAAGAATTTCAAATTACCGAATATCCTGCCCCGATTAATCCACAACTGGATGGCCTTATGGCCGATTGTGGTAACGGCACCACTCTCGCACATTCCAATCCGGAATATGGTGTACAATATTGGCTTTATACCGGAAACGACCAATTAATAAAACATAAAGGCGCGAATTTTTGGCTGTTTCGCAAAGACCAATATGACGAAAGCGCCCCGGGCTCCGGTGAAGTAAACGCCGAGGCGCACAGGGAAATGTTTTTAAAAAAAGGCGATTATAAAATAGTTGCTACGCATGATGCAAACAACTGTACCGGTACGCTTCCGTTTACCATTGTGGATGCACAAGCAGAGATTGATTTAAAAGCTAAAACAGAAGATATGATTATATGCCAAGCCGACGAGTTATTTAATTTATTCGACCTGTTCGAGGACGGTGATATAAAAGATTTAATAGAAAACGAAATTGGCGGCGTAAGTTTTAATTTCGTCGTCACCACCAGTCAATATAGCAGCACTGTCACTGTCGCCACCATATTAAGAAAACACATCAGCACCGCTGACTTGTCAGCCAATCAAAATTATCTTGCCACTCTGACGATAAACACAGCGGCGGGATGCGTCCGGGTTGTTGAAAAACAATTCGCCATTAAAGCCCGGCCGGCAACAGCAGTAACGATTACAACCGATGCAACAGAAACCGTTTGCGGGGCACAGTGGGAATTGACCGTAAATTATCCGGACAATGATTTAACGTACACGTGGTTTTTAGACGATGAACAACAAACAGATGGCATAAGCTATGTGGCAGACGGCCTTCCGGACGGTAATCATTCTGCATACGCGGTGGCAACAAATGCTGCCGGCTGCGTACGGAAATCAAACGTCGTCTCGGCTGTTGCCCGGTCATTCAGTAACCAAGCGCAATTAAATACTGCTGCGGTAGAATTCTGTCAAGAAAACCGCAATATAGACTTATTTGATTTTATCATGTCCTCCGATGCAGATTTAGCAGATTTAAAAGCCCAAAATAATATTACTTATGTGTTCAGCTTTGGCTATAGTGGCCCCGCCGTTATTGGCGTGGGGGCACACACCATTGACCTGAGCACAGCACAGCCGAATGTAAATCCTTATACTCTTACCTTGACATTACAGCAAAATGGCTGCACGCGCATATTCACAAAGCCTGTGCTCATCAAAGCGCGGCCAGCGCCGTTTACCATATCAACAAGCGAAACGACGTTGTGTAACGAGGCAACGGTTACGCTAACGGCTACGACACCAGTACAAACAACAAGTTGGTATGCAGATAATACGTTATTGCCGGCATCCGGTACAACCACGCAACATGCAGTTTCTACAGCTGGTATAACCAATTATTATGCCGTTGCAGATTTGGACGGATGCACACAGCAAAGTAACACGGTGGCCGTGGAGCGGAAATTTGTTGACTTTAGTAACATCTCTTTTGATGGCACGCCGGTAAGTTTTTGTCAAGCTGACACTAGAATTGAGTTGTTTGATTATGTCGCCGGAACGGAAAAGGACAATGTACAAAATATGTATGACGGTTGGGGCCGCGACTTCTCGGCCACGCCAAATGGGTTGGTGCTGGATGGCACAAAATTAGTTTTAAGTTCAAGTGTCGCCGCCGGCACACCCTATACATTAACGTTTACGATCAACAAAAACGGCTGCTTTACTTCGTTTACTAAACCGGTATCTATCCGGGCGCGTCCCGATGCGCCGGTACTTACAAAATCGGCCGACAACCTGTGCAATGATCAAACAGCCACAATAACAGCCACCACCAATACAAACCACATCGAGTGGTATGTAAATAGTGTAAAAGCGACCACCGGCGGCATCAATTATTTGCACACTGAGGCCGGCACCAGTCCGGCTACAACATATAGCGCAGTGGCACTAACCAGCCTCGCTGCGGATGCTTGCCGGTCACAGGAATCTGAGCCGGTGCTTATCACCTCGTCAGCACCTATCGGAACGTTCAGCATGAGCAAAAGCTGCTACACAAGAAACGAATATCCAAAAATAAATACAAGTGGCCTGCAAAACACACAAAGTGTTTCCGCTGTTG
The DNA here is from genome assembly GCA_031257565.1 of Tannerella sp. Lineage (GTDB taxonomy): Bacteria > Bacteroidota > Bacteroidia > Bacteroidales > Tannerellaceae > Tannerella. The sequence continues at coordinate 11,526 of JAIROL010000262.1, forward strand.
CCATACGCAGCGGAGCCCAAATGTCCATAAGCTTAGATAATAATTATCAATTTACATCAAAGTTGGTTAATGGAACATGGGAAATACAAATAACAGTAACTTCTGTTGCCGGGTGCAGTAAAACCATATCGCTCGGCACCATTACGGTGTCTGACGCTTGTCCAGTTCCCGGAAGTGTACCAGGCAGCGTAGGTGCAATTTCTGCATCGGCCTGCCCGGAATGTGAAGACTGCGAAACTGTCCGGCAAATAAATAATGAACTGGAAAGCATTTATAATGATTACCTATACAAGTGGCGCCTGCATGGAAGTTATAAGGCTTTAATAAGCCCCACGTCATCTGCCAACGGAGCAGCGGTAAAAGTATATATCACCTCTGCCGGACAATCAGGATTAGCCACACTACAGATATTTGACGTAGTAGGTGGGCTGCTCGGCACGAAATCTGCGTACATTACCCCCGGCGAAAATATTATTGATATTACAACCATCCGCCGGACAACCGGGATTTATTTGATACAAATTACTTATCCTGACCTTACAAGTGAAATTATAAAAGGATTAACAGAATGAAAACCTACTTATCTCTATTAGTGTTTACACCGCTGCTTACAGCCTGTTTTTCGGATGGTTTTTATGATAATATAAACGCCACTCCACAAATAAGTACAACTATTGATATATCTTCAACCGATACGCTAAAAATAGGGAAATTAAAAAACAGTGACGGTGATATATATTTTGACTTTCCTGTAACAGTTACCGACGACAATTCAAATCTGCAGACATTGACGCTGTCGGTAGATACATCATTTATAAAGGTAACAAACGCCCGTGGGGAAAAAATACCAACCGTGTATGATTTGAACGACCAATATAATTTTTCCGGTACACAGCGTATGTTCCGGCTTGTCCCAGTCGAGCCCGGCGATTATACAATAACTGCTACAGTCACTGACCGGTTTGGCGCTTCTGACGGATTGTCGAAAAAATTACACGTATTTGATAATCTTCCACCAAAATGCAAAGTAACTGAAACTTTCTATATCTTAGATCAAATACTATTTGTAATCTATGTTGATATTCGGGCTTCCTTTGACCAGGACGCAGAATTTGGCGGCGCCATTGCTTCCTACCATGCTATATACCATTACACGTGGGACACGCCAAGCATAATGGGGACTTGGGCTGTAGATGATGATACGCCCGGTAAATTTAGCATATCCGATTGGTATGAAGAAGCAGTTGGTTACATAGAAGCGTGGGTAGTGGACAACGAGGGTGCGGAAAGCGAGCATATACGGATAGACCCGGTATTTAGACAATAATAATTGACACTATGAGCGAGATTGTGAAATTCAACGCAGTAGAAGAGCGGATCATCACGCTTCGGGGTGAGAAGGTGCTGCTCGATAGCGACGTGGCCGAGTTGTATGGCGTGGAAACGCGGGAAGTCAACCAGGCGCTAAAAAATAATCCCAGCAGATTTCCTGATGGATACGTTTTCGACTTGCAAAATACTGAAAGACAGCAACTGATCAAAAATTTTGATAGGTTAACTAAATTAAAACGTACTGCGTCTCCGAAAGCTTTTACAGAAAAAGGCTTGTATATGCTTGCCACCATATTGAAAAGTGAACGCGCCGTGCAAACAACTATTGCTGTTGTGGAAACTTTTACCCGCATCCGGGAATTGGCACGGACAGTGTCAGAACTGTCCACCGCGCCCGAAGAATTTAAACAAAAAACATTGATGCAAAAAGGTGGTGATATTTTAGGAGACATCCTGGGCGACGACCTGCAGGTTTCCGCCGCTGAAACCAAATACGAAATCAATTTTGCCCTGCTCAAAATAACGCACACGGTAACAAAAACAAAAAAACAATGAAAAAAACACTCATTATAGCACTATTGGTATTAGCGTCATCGGCTACCGCTCAAATGCGGTATAAGGGATCGGTAAACATTGAATTAGGCGGTGGAATAAACGATATGAGTTGCCTCTCTCCAACGTTAAGCGCCGGTTACGTATTTAACGCATGGTTAGCCGGATATGCGCGTTACTCTTTAGCCACAAAAGAACTTTCCGGTTTTCGTTTCTTTGAAAATAATGTCGAGCTGTTAGCATCCCTGTCACCTGTTTATTTTAGAAACAGTTTAAAACAAAAAATATCCTTTAATATTAATCCGGGCGTTATCTTTAAATTTCAGGATTTTGGAAACTTTGAGCCAACCCCATCCACCCATTTACTCAATATCGGATGCGCGGTTGATGCAGAGTTGGAATTTGCCGTCAGTGATTATTGGTCAGTGTTGGGTCGTGCCACTTATCGCGCCCTGTTCCGGGATGAACGGTTTCGGCAAGAAATGTTTTATTCTGTTGGCGCCCGGATGTCTTTAGATATTTTCAAATATGTAAGCAAACGATTAATAAAAAACAACCGAGTGAGATAAAAAAGCTACGTTGGATTTCAAAAATTAAAAAGGATTAAATATGGCATTAATATTTTGGTTTTGTATAGCCGGCGTTGCAGGTGCTGGGCTGTTTGCCTGGGTTTTAATTAGTGAAAAACGCTCCAAATCTTCGGCAACACAATAGTGCTTACTACAAATGCAAAAGCCGGGAATAGGTGAGCCGTGCAACGGCTGCGGAATATGTTGTATGGCCAGGGTGTGCCTGAATGGTGCATACGTCCTGCGTCTCGTTGGCCGGCTCGGTGATACAGTTGACGGCCGGTGCCCGGCGCTGATGGAACTACCCGATGGCCGGAACTGCTGCGGTATCGTATTAAATCCAAAAAAATACATAAAAGAGAGCAAATACCCGGCTGCCGTGTTAAGCCGCAACTTTGCCCACCTTATTGGCGCCGGCGCCGGCTGCGATGAATTGCTGGACAACGACAGCGCTGAAGAAGAAGCGCGGTTATCGGAAATATTGGAGCGAAAGAAGAGCGATCCGGAGTGGTCGAAAAAAGTAGAGATTGCTCTCCGGGTAATCCACTCATAAAAAAAAGCGACTACTCAAAAAGTAGTCGCTGCAACAAATCACAATTTAAAATTAATAAATTGTTTATCTTCGCTACAAATGTAGTAAAAGAAATGTGACAAAATGACATTTTTCTGGTAAAATTTCAAACATAATTTATAACAATTTGAAAATCAATAATATAATTTTTGACATAATTCTGATTATGTTAATCACCTCTCCCTCACACACCGCACAGATAAGCCATGAGCTATATCATGGCTGGGAACACCAGGATACACTAATTCATCATAAAGACGCAGGATGTATGCATGGGGGCTATTGGTGTATGTTCTGCTCCAATAATAGCCGTAACCTTGCTGGCAAAGCAGACCACTATCAGTATCAATATATCCCAACGCGGGAAAAAATACACAATCCTTCGGGTCATCAAAAGCTGCTTCCCCACAGTGTTTGCCGAAAAAGCATCCTGCAATTTCATTGCCCTCTGCAACCACCCAACGACCACCAAGAGTGCCTAAATAAGCAAAATTTTCAACCGTTGGAACGCGAAAGCCAGTGCCTTCTGCTACCAATAACTCATCTATTTGACAGGCAGTCAAATAGTCAAAATAGTAATTTCCATTATTCTCCCCTATGGCTAATTTAGAATAATAAAGGTTGGTGGTGGCAACTTCGAGTTTACCAACCTTCACATATTCATATTCGTACCCTAACAGTTTCATATTGCCTTTACACTCCAGTCCGGCATGATAGCTAACGCTCTTTCTATTGCTTGCCCCTCTTTTGTCTTAAAGCCCTTCATGACCTTTGTAGAACGGTTGGAACAAAGTTCCGTGACCATTCCCGGCGTTACATTCTTACCATTTATTTGCTTCCAAATAAAAAATTCGCACTTATCATCCCCTTTGTAATTGCTGCAATAATAGGTCTTCCCCCCGCCACGGATGTTGCCTTGGCCACACTTCGGGCAAGCACATATATTACTATCAAATTCCACCTTGCCATCTTCAGTAAGAACGAGCCGCGCCATAAAATCCTTACCGGCCGAGCTGGTAAATCCGTCCAAAATGTCCGTTTTTTTATCTCTTAATAATTCTTCGGCTTCGGCTGGATCGATAGTTCGCCCGGCTATTGTAGTGGCTATAAATACCGGACATTTTTCAGCATCTTTCTCGACAAAATATTTCTCACAAGCATAGCCCTTGCTTATGATTTTCACCCGGCCGCCACACCTGGGACAAGCACTCTCCAGGAAGCGGTCTTCCATCTTAGGACTGACGCCACCGGTTTCTTTATTCAGCGCCAGTGCCGCCGAAAACGGCGTGCCGTCTTTCTTTTTCAACCCGGAAATTATATCCGTTGCGCCGGTGGTAATCAAAGCTTCCACCTCGTCATCGGTAAGGGTGTGGTCAAAATAAGTCTTGTAAAGCCTGAACTGGCAGATATGTTCCAAATCGGGTGCATGCGTGCAAACAAACGCATTACCACCTTTTAATAATGTGCCTACCCCGCACATCGGGCATGTTAATTTTTTCATAAATTTATAATTTTTTTAGTTAAATTTTCATATTTAATGTATTTATTTCCAATGATTTATGTAACTCCGGCTGACGGATATTCAATCTCAAATCATCATTGTAGTCCTTATACTTAGCCTTATCGATATCTATACGTCGTGGAAGCGCATGAATATTGGCCACATTTACAAGCAATTGCATTTGCTTTTCATCGGCCGCCGTAGCGGTAATCGTGCCTGCAGCTGCTTCAAATGCTACACCGTTCTTTTCCAGCCCAGTAACTAAATTTCTATGACATACTTCCGAAAGGTTTTTAAATGTTACATTCACGCTGTCCCCCGCCCCGGAAAGATGCACTTTATCAGGCGCCCGGTGCGCAAGGTACATCGCATCGAAGCGGTACCCGGCCATATCGCGGTCGAATGACAGCACCGGCTGCGCCTTATATTCCTTACAAAGTTTATCCACCAGTTCAAGCTGCCCGCTCGAGGGAGTGCCACCGGTGGCCACATACAGGGTGTGCTGCGGTTTATACAGTTGATAATGAGAAAGACAATCTAAAGGGTTTTCCATCACCTGCACATATTTTACTCCCGCCGGCGGCGGGTTGCTCATCCAAAGTGATGCTGTCTTGCCCTCTCCGGCCGCAAAAATCTTATCTACCTGATTACCATTTACATCAATTTTTTTGCCATACTGCTGCAGCAAGGTCTTCATGTCCTCTGCTTTCTCTCCCGGATGCTGCCGGAACGGGTATATAACGTTATTATACTCCGAATTCATCATTGCCTTATTGCCTTGTAATATTGTACCGGAAAATATTCGGTCTTCTAAAGTCTCCTTTTTAATCCCCCTTTTTTTTAAAAAAATATTATCATCATTAAGCGGCTCTATACGATAATCCGACAGCTTAAATTCTTTAACTGCCTTTTGCACATTAAAGATATTTTCTTTTTTTCCCTTTTTTTCAGTGATATTATGAAGCATAGATGTTCCCCCTGCATGTTTGTATATCTGATTGACAAAATGAGCCGTATCACTCATCTTCGGATTATCCTTAAAATACTCCGCGTTAACGAATTTAAAGAGGTTCATGCTCTCGCCACTCTTAACGTCAATGACTGTATTTCCTTCCGTCAATAACACCTGTCGTTCACCCTTTACATACTTCGGCCACCGTTCCGTACTCTCCGCCTTATTCAGAGTATATCCTGTGTTGTCTAAAAATTCGCGAATATCAATGTTTTTATTTGCCCAATATGCAATATTTTTATTATAATCCTGCCGGAGTGTCTTAAATTCTGCAGACAGTTCCCCTGTAGAAACGATATTGTTCTCCAACGTTTTTACCGCGCGAATAACTGATAAATTGATATTGCCTTTAGCCACGCCTTCGGCTAATTCCTTTAATTTTGCAATTTTGTTTTCCTCTTCCATAATAATATGGTTTTTATTTCTCCAACAAAAGCTATCAATACTTGAGGTATAATACCTGTGCTCAATACTGCATTTGAAAGTCCAAACACTGCTTTTCCTTTTTTTTCCCTATTTTTCTCTTCTTTTTTCATAAATAATTTCGTCCAATGAAGCCCCCTGTTTTATCAAAAAAGAAATATACGCCCATATTTTGCCGGTTAATCTACTACCTTCAATATAGCGAACATTGGAGGCACTTGTTTTTATTTTTTTGGCCACTGCATTCCGGGTTAGTCCTGTTTTTTTCCTTGCCGCAGCTATGTTATTTTTCATCATTTCTTATAATTTTTTTGCATCAGTTATAAAGAAAGCCGGGATAATTTCGTTAAAATTACGTTCCCCCCTACTTTCCTTAATATCTATGACCATTTCTTCATTCTTACCCAAAGTAATTTTTTCCAGCACAAAAATAAATACTTGGGATTGCCCCTTTTCGAGCTTGGAACTATATTTTTGATGTCCTAAAATGGGTAATTCTACTTCCTGTATAGATTGCCTGTTTTTTTTCTTTTTTAACTGCTTCATAAATTTAATATACTCAATATCAAAATCAATCCCGGTGGAATTTTTAAGCATAAATTTAAAAAATAGCAAACCATCCTTATATCCTACCGCCTGAATAGAATAAGTCACCCCCTGGATTGTATTAGTGGCATTAACAAACATGTCGTTGATTTTTTCCATTGCTGCATAGTATTCAGAATATTCCGGGGTGGTGTCTTTTTTCGCCTCTGTTGGCAAAAGAACTATACTTTGCGCTCCATCTATCACGGTTTGACTATAATTATACATATAACTGCTTAACGTGTCATTAAGTACAACATCAAAATAATATATAGTACCATCATTTAACAACACAAATAAATTCGTTTTGATATAATTCTTATCTGTTACGCCCGGCTTGGCCTGCATGCTTAAAACATTTGAACTTATAAGATGCGTATGAACTTGTACCTCCCGGGTGCCTACATTATACTCTTTTATCTGGTTTGAAAATATAATATACGTCGTTTTACTCATACAGATAGCCACATTTGCATCTTGCCCCTTAACCGAAAAAAGGGAGAATAAAAAAAGTATTGATAATATTTTATTCATAATCATCATTTAATAATTACCTTATGGTTGTTGCTCAAAATAACAGATGTTTCCCCTGAAGAATTGGACACTGTTCTTATCACGTTCCCAGCCACCCGGCCGATGATGCCTGTACCGGCCATTATGCCTGCAGCTTCCTGTCCTGCGTCACCTGTTGCCTGTTGTGTAAGGGCTCCTGTTTCGGAAATGCCTCGCATGTAGATGCCCTTAGCACCGTCGGAATAGTCGTACACCTGTGCAGTTATTGCCGTTTCCCGGCCATTGATGAAAGCTGTGCTGATAGTTATGGTGATCCGGTTGTTTCCGAAACCGACAGTGCCATATACATATGTGTTTTGCGGTATGGCTACTCCGCCCAATGTCCCAGCGGCGGTAGTGCGAAGTTTTACCCGCTCGCCTTGTTTGAGTTTCTGCTCTCCATGCACTACAGCTGCAATAGTTGCTGTACCGGCGGCGGTTTCCGGATTTCGCGATATTTCACTTTCAGCCGCAAGTGCGGCAGAAAGCGCGTCCAAGCTGTTAGCAGGCGGTGGTACATGTTCCTGTCTGGGCACAACGGTTGAAGTTCCAGGCCGGGTAGCTGTCCGGTTGGTGATACTCTTAGGCTTTACTGTAGCTGTAGCTGTAGCTGTAGCTGTAGCTGTAGCTGTAGAGGCAGTTGTATTACCATCTTTCTGCAACCGACGCAGCGTCCCATCCTTTTCTTGAATGTAAACCTCAGGTTCCGGAAGCTGCGGGATGTCCGGCATGGTTACAAATTCTTGGTACAATTGCAAGCTGTCCGAAAACGCAATAGTTTCATCAGTTTGGACGGGTTTAGGATTTTTATTCTTATTTCTCGGCTCTTCTAAGTTTACCTGCCGACTATATCCTGACAAATCTACTTTTTTTTCCACCCCTGTTTTAGTGCTAATAGCCGTTGGCGTGGTTGTAGTTTGAACGGATCCATTGCCGGTAACCATTGGGATCAGGACTAAGAGCATGGCAATTGCTACTAGAACAATTCCACCCAGTAACATAAATTTTTTATTCTTATTCATAGCCAGTGGTTTTTTGATATGTTTCTATGAAATTCCTTATATAAAAGCCGTTAGGATTATCCACCCCTGTGGGGGTGACGAAATCTATAATGCCGGAAACGTTTACAATGTAACGTGTGGTAACTCCAGAGCCTTTAAGCACCTGCTCAAAAGCTACATGAAACGTATTTTCGGAGAAGGAAATAGCATTAACAACATGTTCCTCTGATATATATGCAGTCTGCCCAAGGCTTTTAACGGCTTGATAGATATTGTTAGGTTTGCTATGCAGATCTACATAACCCTGTACCGTTTCGTCGCCGAGTTGCAGAGCCCGGTTTAAATTGTTCTCTATGTTATTTTGATCAAAAGAATAACACAGTTTAATGAAATTAAGCACAAAGGCTTGTGCTTGAAAGTGTGTGGCCATGCGTGCATCTATAATATCACTAGTATATACATAACCCTGCCGGTCGATTATACGGATATCACGAATAGCACTCTTACTAATCATACCAAGCATCAGTACACAAGTTACAATTATTATTGCCAATGTGACAAGAAGCGCTATCACCACGGTACGTGTCTTAACAATACCCCTCCGCACATCTAAAAGGTAAGTGTCTAATGCATGATTTTCCATACTGTACTGGAAATTAGTTGAGAATATTTAAGTTTCAAAAAAATAGAAAAACATATCAGTGGCAACTTAATGAAGGGATCGTAATTGAATATTTTCGCAACCGCCTCGGCAGTAATGGCTACGCCTTCCTTAGCCAACTGCTCCAGTGAAGACAAGTCTGTATTAGACCCATTATTGAGTAATGTGCTAACAAGGCCGTAAGCGCTACAGAGTTTCAGGTACATATAATCTATGACTTGAAATCCTAACAAAATAAAAGGGAAAATTAAAAATGTTGTGATGAGTACTGTAAAAAATTTTGTTGTAATGTCTTTAAACTTATCCAATACTGCAAGAGTAAATACAAACGGCGCAATAACGTTAAGCACAAGCAGTATAAGCGATCTGTCCATGTAGGCCATGTACAACAGCAGGTAATTTGCAAAACCTATTATCATCGCTATGGCACTAAATGCGTATGCATAAGTGTTTGGTTTCAGGAACGCCGCCGCTGCCTCTCCTAGGCCGCCAAATTCAAAGCCGAAAATAGAAAAATTTGTAGCAGCGGCTGCAAGTTGTGCCGCGAAGTCTCGCGCTACGTTTGTAAAGTAGCAAATTATTAAATCTTTTTGGATGCTCCCGGCGTTGTCTCCAGTGGCGTCTATTACTCCATTACTAATCAACACCATGCCTTTCTCTGCAAAATAAAATAATTCTTTGTACAGCAAAATAGCGAGGATAGCCGTAATATTGACAATGATAAATTTAATACCAACAGGCTGCAGTACGCCGTTTGCGTCCGTGTCGGGATTGGCAATTTTTTTGATAAAATTCAACATCAGAAAAGCGGCACACAACAAGCCTGTGATGCGTGTAAATATACCGATAAATCCGGAATTTGCGGACATCACGGTGTCAAACGCTTCAGATAGGTGCTTAACATTTTCCGTTATCTCGATAAATTTATCGGTCTGCACCCCCACTATTTCGTCCACTGGAACTTGTAGGAAAGCTATCATTTTCTATCTTTATAGATATTAGGGTTGCTGGCTTTATTAGTAAATTCTAAATTGGCGCCGTCGGCCATCATCGCTGCCGCGAGCATTCCGACATGCATACGTATTTGTGCCAACTCTTGCATGTTTTTTTTATGCAACTCCTTCACTCCCCTTATTGCATTTGCCAAATCTGTCGAGGTCTGTTCGCCAGACACATCCGCCGTAAGGGCGGTTAATTGTGTTACCATTCCTTCGAAATCCACAAGGCTCTTTGTAAGAGCTACGCTAACACCTGCTATACGGCGTAACATTTCATGTTTTGCTCCATAAGACAAGTCGAGACGCGCCATAGTATTTTTCACGAAATTAATTTCGCTAATGATAGTGTTTGCTGCTGCTGTATATTCGAACGGATACGTACCTATTTGCAAAAGGTCCGCAGCTAATATTATTTTTGCCGCCCCGGCATTGACAACTCCAATTACTTTATCAAAAAACCCAAAACCTGTTGTTCCAGGAACAATAATAATCAATAATGTGATTAATAATTTTTTCATAATTTTAAGACTTTATTTATTGATGTTTCAAGGTCTTCTCCTGCGTCGAGAAGTTGTAATAATTTATTGTTGTCATCTCCGTCTGTAGCGTAAGCCAGCAACTGCTCCGGACTTGTCTCTATCCGTACAACCCTTTCACGTAACCCTTGCCTGATAAACAACTCACTATACTTATATGCCGCATCCCTGTCAAAACAGTTCGTAAGGCTGTTAAGTTGCGCTAAGGTATGATTATCCTTTATCTTTAACCGATCGCTCATTTTATCGTACCCCTGATCATTCTTCAGTGCAAAGATAATTTGAGTGTTATCAAAAATGCTGTCGGCTGTCTGGCCGGCCGGTATCTGCATGGCGCTTTGCAGCACCATTATTACCGCCCCGCCCTTCTTCCGAATAGTTTGATATTGAAATTCGATTTGCGATAGCATATTGCCCACCTTTATTACTTTTGCTGCTTCTTCAAACAATACTACCCCGCGCTTGGTGACATCGGACAAAATATTGGTCTTTATTGTGTCTCCAATTGTTTGTAATAGTACGCCCAGTATTTGCGGAGTATCAAGAGCTTTCTCGATTTCGAAAACTATGACTTTTTTACTCTGCAGAGAGTCTGAAAATGTAACGGTAGTATTGGGGGCTTTGTACAAATATGCGTAAATCCCATCGCCTATAAACAGCTGTAAATTTATAAGCATTCTGTCAAAGTCAAAATATTTCAAATGTTTTTCAAACTCGTCCCGGATATTGCGTTGTGTGTCGATAATAAATTGTGCAAAGTCTGCAAAGGATAGCCGGGACTGCTGTTGTTCGATATACAGTTTTATAACTTCCCTTAAAAAATTAAGATCCTCCTGTTTCGGGTCAACCATCATTTCCATATGTGCAAACACGAAATTTGCCAGGCTCTCCAGTTTTTCGGGCATCAACAGTTCTTCTATTGGCCGGTTGAATGGATTTATTCCGAGCGCCATGCCGGGAGTGTATTCAATGTGCAACGCATCATCCCCCATCAGCCGGGCGAATTTCTTGAAAGAGTTTCCGATATCTACAATTATTAGTGTTACATCCTGCTCTTTAAATTGCCGGAGCAACTCCTGCATGAATACTGATTTTCCCGACCCCGTGGGTGCGATCATTAATGCATTACGCGCTTGTATATATTTTTTCTTTTTGTCCCACAAATCCATCCGGACAGGGACATTAAATCTGTCACACATCCACACCCCGTCCGGATCATCGTTGTAGTTCCCTGCAGTGGGGAAAAAAGCTACCGGTATCCCTACAGAGTTAGGATAAAAATTCAACTCACTGCCTGCCGCTGAAAATAGCGGATTAGCAGTAGTGAATAGATGTTTAGCATGTTTCCCTGAGGGAAAGTATGCTATTACTTTTGTATTTTTCAGCGCCGAACGAAAATAGTCTTTCCGGTCTGTAAAATTATTTTCTTCTGCCCAGAATATCAGCGTTGTATTAGCGCGGACGATAGTGTCCTGGTTATACATACCGGACATGTTGCTTTCAAGTTTCTGCAGGCGCTCAAATGGTTCTTTATACGAGTCTATAAACTGCGCCATTCGCTTGTATTGCATCTTATTATTGTGCACCTGATCAATCCATTTCTGCAAAGAGTCCTTTATAATTGTAGTAGTAACGTAATGCGGATGCCGTGCATATATCCCCAACGTGTCGCCTGCCGCAGTTTTAAATTCGTGCGCCTTAGTCGAAAGTAGCGGGTCTCTTACAATACTCGACACTGCGGCCGGCGGCGTAGGTAATTGTCTTTCATCGTACACAGAAAAAATGCCAATATACTGATTTCCGATACTTAAATTAAGCTTACTGTCGTCAATAATATGCTTTATGGTATAATCTATTGTTGTACTGTTGTTTACATCGAACAAATTAAAATATTTGAAATTAAAATATCTTAATTCGCTATCAGATAAAGGGCTTGCCAATACCAAGCCAGAGGTATTAAGCGTTTTAATTTCCCCATTAACCGCGCCCTGAAACTCTACATTTATGAAGTTTTGTTCATCAACCGTTATTTTTTCTTTAATGCCCTTAAATGGGTTTTGTAGCAGTGTGGACAACGTTTTTAAACGCGGCCATGTAAAAAATACAAAACTGTCATTCTCCAACCGGCCGCGTTCGGACATGTGCGCTTTGTATTTGCGTTGGAAATATGTCCGTTCCGGTAACACTGAGGGGTTGAATTTTTGTTCTGTATAAGCATCAAACCGGGTAATAATTGTACCGTCCGGCAACATTCGAATAAGGTTTATCCATGCCTCTTGACTTTTTTGTAACCGCTCCAAATTCAACTCCCCAATTTCGGGCAGTATTAACCGGAAACCCATTACAAATGATCCATGAGCCGTATAGCAACAATTACCTGATGTGCATATGATAGGGTTTAAATTCATTTGGCTTTTAACGTGTCTTCAAAAAAATATATATCCTCGCTTTGCAAAATCTTTGTATTATTACTTTTACTGCTTAATTTTAAGCAACAAAAGTATGTTATTCCGCTTACACAAAACAATAGGAACAGGGAAAAAGTATTCTGTACTCCCACTGCTAACAGGATAAACAACCCGGTGACCAACCCAAACAATAGTAATGGGCCATAGGCCAAGCCAATGATTTTCGGCTTTATACGCAGTTCTTTGTGGGATAAATATTCCATTAAAATGTCAGTCCTTTGACCCAGCCAATTATGCCACTCAACGCTGCTAAAACAAGCAAAGCAATACCAAAGCTGGTAAGCCGTTTTTTTGCAACCTGACTCAAATCACTTGCAAATACAAAAGAACAAGCCAAAGTAATCCCGCCAATTGTGAAAGCTGCGATACACAGTATGCGTGCAATCTGTGTGAGTTGGTTGGTCATACTCTCTGCCGTAGATACGACACCGCTTAACTGAGCGAAAGCTGGAATACTAAAAAATAATAAACCAAGCATCAAAAAAAGTTGTTTTGTTTTCATAAATGAAAGATTTTTTAATTAAAAATTTTTGTAAATATAATTATTATTTTCTTACTAACAAATATTTACCATTTCAAGGCGAATACGGCGGTCTTGCCCCATTCCAGTATTTCCTCATAGTTTTTATTCAGTTCTTCCCTTGTGACTTGTCTTATTGGCTCCACTGCCTCTTTTTCAATCCCATGCTTATAATCATAAAACATTTTTTTGCTTTTCCCCCCGGAAAAGGTAACGAATTCCCCAGTTCGCAGCCGGAAGAATTCATCAGCCCGGAATTTTTTCCTGTCCTGCTTTGAAACAGTAGTACTTGAACTGCTATTTTTCCCGCTGCTGGTCGTTCGGGATGTTTTTTTCTCTTCAATCAATTCTACTATGTCCTCATACATTTTGGCAGTCTTTGGGTCATTCACCTTACCAAAAAACTGTGCGGAGAGATTGGCTATGATAGCACGCGGGGTGGTTTCATTGCTTTGTTCTACAGCTAAAACCAAATCTTGAATAGCAAATATAGTGGCATTTTCGAGAGCGCGAAGTGTTGCCGGCTTCCGGGAAAAGCCCTCCAGATTAATAGTACTTCCCTCGTCTATCAATGTATAGGAACGGTATTTTTGCCCCCGGGCTAGCAAGCTCAGCGATAGGTAAAGGACCGAGTTTATTACCGGCAGAATCACCTTTTCATTTGTAATATCATTTACAAGAAACAGCTGCCGGGGGGTATCAGGATAATTAACCTTTAAGTCTATGTAATTGTTATCTTTATCGTACAGGCTATAAAATATGGCCGGGGTTGAAAAGGCGCCGAAAAAGTTTGCAATAGTACCTTTCAGGGAGCCCAGTGCGTCCCCTGTTGCGTTCAGGTAATTGCTGGCCTGCATCTCGGCCCTAATATCTGCGCGAAGAAGGTTACACAAATCTTCGTGACTATTCATCAACGCTAAAGCTGCAACGTGTGGTAAGCTGCAAAATTCCGGCGCCCGCTGCTTTAAAACCCATGTTAGCCCTGTAGCTAACCCCACGGCCGCTGTATTAAAAAATTCTGCCGTAGCATTCCCCTTTTTCCCTCTGGAGACGTTTTGCAACATCTCTTGAAAAAAACTACGTATTTCCGTTTCATCTGGAAAATAATCAGGATTTAACGGATTAATTTTCACAGTGACATTCGGGTCATTCGGTGCAAATACGTCACAATTTTGCCGCCCGAACTGCGGTATCATGTACTCGCATAACTCATAGTTTTTGTACGCATATATTATCCCTGCAAAATGGTATCGCGCCAAGTGTTGTGTTAATTTCTTGATAATAATAGCGCGGGTCTTCCCGGAGCCGGCAGCGCCGCCGATATACACCCCTGCGAAAACATCATTTATCGTCATGCCGCCTCCAAGCGATAAACGTTTATATTCCTCAAACGTTGCATTTTTACAACGCTCCTGTTGTGCCGGAGATTGTTTTTTGGTGCTACTTTTATTTGTGGATAACAAACCAAAAAACAAGAGGAGTAAACCAGCTCCGGCGACCACAATGATAATAATATTCATGTTGTTGTTTTGTTATTAATTACATTGAAAATGCTGTTTGTGTGATTGTCTTCTTCAATAACTCCGCCGCCTTACTGATTATCTTAGCTGGTAAGTTTGCCGCTAAAACAGCAGATTTAAGGCCATTCGCCCCTTTTAAAATTTCGTGATATTGTTTCAGCTGCATACCTTGCATTACCCGGCCCTGTGCTTTGTTGACATCTATTCCCATACCTTGCAGAAATTGCTCTCGCAAGTATGGATTGCTCTGTACTACCGTGCTTATTTCACTTACACTGAACTCTGAATTAATGCCTGCGCCACGCAAAAATTGTTGAGCCAGTTTATTTTTCATTTTGTCATCCATATTCTTCAATAACTGCTCCTGCAAGTGCGGATTGCGCTGAAAAATAGTCTCCATTTGGGTTGTGCCAAAATTAACCTTTATGCCTGCACTCCTTAAAAGTTGGCGCATTAACTTATCCTGCAGTATTTTATCATAATATTTTTTGTTAAATTTCATCGCTACAGAATTCTTTACTTCCCTGTTGTGGTCAAATTTTAGATCAAAAATTGTTTCACAATTACTGGCAAATTGCTGACGGTCAAAGCCAATCTTCACCTGTTGGCCATTTAGCTCATTTTTCCCGCCCCGGCTGTTAGCCAAAGGGGAAAAACTCCGCCGCTCAGTGCGATGGCAACGACTTACAATGATGTGTACATGCCTTTGGTCTCCGAATTTGGCCAACCCCCGCGTTATGATTACGTCATCCTTTTCCGGCCGGGCGGCAAACCGAGGCTTGTCGTCCTTTAAAATATACAACCCTCCCATTTTTGATAATTGTTCTTTTAAATAATCGCGTACCTGTGCATTCCATTCAACCTGTAATTGCTTTTGCAGAGCTAAATATTTCTCATTGTGCCTTATGTATATGTCCCCTTTCCCATACGAGCGGGCGCTTTCCGTTTTTGCAAACCAAACAAAATCATCAGCCGTGACCGGTTTGCCATTTTTATTCTCCCGGTTAAACATAGCAGCATATTCAACCATGACACTTCGCACATAATCCTTCAACCGCTCACCACCCACCCCTAATGTTTTGAGCTCATCAGCGGATGGAGATACCACGATTGAAAAAAACTTTGCATCTTTATCTTTAAGCCCTTTACCAACAGCATTACTGTCTATTTCCGTAATAACATCAGTCGCACAAACACCTTCTTTATGCGCTGAAAAAAAATTATCTCGCCCCCTTTCCTCTTTACAAAGGTAATTTGCCAACCCACCACACGAAGAAGTTTTTGCCCTTGAAATAGCAATATACATGTATTAATCTATTAAATATTTTGCTCTAAATTCGTCAAACTGACTTTTCGTTATATTGGCTGAATAAGTATAATTATTAAAAGCGTCAATATTCTCTGTTAAGCCTGAAACAAGTTCCTTTATGTGGTCATATAATTCCACATTTTGCTTTTTTAATTTAAAAATTTCCTCGTCTTTTTGCGTAACCACCGCCGCATCTTTCGTGTCCACATCCGGTATTTTTACGCTTTTATCCGCCGCCGCTCCTGATATCTTTTGCTTTACTTTTCCCTCAGCTGCCAATTCGAGCAATTGCGAAATATTGTCATAAACCGGCAGTAAAAAATCCTTCTCCTGCTTCTGTATAAAAGCAATTATCCGGTCAGATGTCGTCTTTACCCGGCGATCAATTGTCTCAAACGCCTTTGCTGAACTCTCATAATCGGCACGTGGGGAAATGCCGGTTTTCTTAAAAAAATTAGCGACTTCCTCGATATATTGAGCCATAGATGAATTATCCGATTTGGCCAGTGTTTCGAGTTTCACCTTAGTCTGTGGCCAAACATTAATCTTTTTAAAAACTGTACCATTCATTCCTGTCATATAATCATATTTTTAAAAATAGAACACCGCACAAAGGTAACTATAAAAAAAGAGAAAACAAAAAAATGTTCTATTTTTAGAACTGTACTACCCTATTTATATACCATTAAAAATAAATATAATTTATTTATTTTTAATGGTATATGTCAAAATACGATACTTTTACAATCACGCTTTGCGTGATTACTTCTTGCTATTAGCCGATAGCAATCCGCCCGCCACAACGCACAACAACCGAAATACACCTACGACACCAAATATAAGCACAGACCGCCAAATAGACAATCGCGGATTGCCGGCTAACCATGGCCTTTTATAAAATCATGCCGGCAGTCGGATGGGCAACGACCATCCGGCGCCGGAAAATGCCATCGCATATATAAACGCTATTACATATATTACTAATAGCACTAATGTAAAAGAGGGGGAGGCACCGGCAGTCGGATGGGCAACGACCATCCGGCGCCGGAAAATGCCACCATATATAAACGCTATTACATATATTATTAATAGTACTAATGTAAAAGAGGGGGAGACACCGGCAGTCGGATGGGCAACGACCATCCGGCGCCGGAAAATGCCACCATATATAAACGCTATTACATATATTATTAATAGTACTAATGTAAAAGAGGGGGAGACACCGGCAGTCGG
>JAIROL010000288.1 GCA_031257565.1 Tannerella sp.
AATTATTTTTTGCATCAATCATTTGGCCCAGGTAGACCACAAACTAAAACATCATGAGGTTCTTTCATTAATAAAATAAATGGTTCTTCTCCATTATTATCATTAATCCAAGTAATTACACCGTTGACAGAAATAGATTTACAAACAATAGAGTCTTTTATCATCCTTATTTCGCATCTTATCGTATCATATGTATAAACATCAGGACGTAGATCATTAGGACCGCATGCTATTTTTAATTGCCATAACTCAAGAACAGATTCGATATAACCATTTTTTGTATTACACTCATTTTGAACAACTATACGAAACTCTGTGCCATAATCTTCTATAGAATATATTTGTTGAGTGACATTTTCGGGTGATATATTAAATATGTCGATCTTGCTTTTATCCTGATCCTTTGTAGAATACCTTGCGGTAGCGCCATCGCTACTCAATAAATCTCCATGAAAACCGTCTTCACCTCTAATACTAATTGAATATCGAAAAGGTAATATTTCATCATCATATTCATTCTCATTATCCAAATTATTATTTGCACTACATGAACATAATACAGATGTTATACTTACTATCGTTATGGCAATGTTCTTTTTCATATCATTTTAATTTAATGGATATATATTGTATGCCATTTGTAATGAAGAAATCTCAAAGTCATAACGATTATTTAAAAATTCATCCCCAATATAATACCATCCATCACAATCTCCATACCATCCCCAACTCATGCTAAAATAATGATAATAGGTAATTATAGCGCTTGCATTAGGAACTAATCGCACTCCTATATTATAACCATATCCATTACAAACCCAAAAGTGACAACCTTCATTTGCACAACCGTATAGTAAAAATGGCTTATTATCTATAAGATTTTCAGCAGCAATGTCGACATTAAAAGGATAAAAAAGAGAACAATTATAACCATAACTCCGTAAAGCATTCGTTAAGCCTGACATTGTTGTTTCCGTTAAACTACAATCCAAATAGGTATAGGCATTGGTTGTAGTATAAAGTTCTGCCAAAAATGATGTCAGAGTAGGCGTTGTATAATCATATGGAATAGAATTCCAATTAAATTTACTTGGATATTTCCAATATCTCATAATCTGTCCAACTGCTATCGGTCCACAACCAACCGGAACACGTTCTGTCGGACAACATGAACACGTTGGGAGTGAAGCATTATATCCATTCTTCTGTCCCCATTTTGTATACGTATATGCACCTGAATAAAGTGTTAGATCAGTAGGTTTCCATATGGGGTCACCATATGTACTTGCGTTCTTATTTTCAAAAACATTTACATTTTTCGTTCTTAGTATAGATATGGCTTTTTTCATATCATCAGACCAATATCTTAAACCTATAGGCATGTCTTTATTTGATGACAATTCTTTATCAGAAAGAAAAGTTCCGTCATCTGAAAATGCTAAGACTTCGGGAACTCTTTTATCTCCTGAAAGAATAATATAGCCATCTTCTTTGAAATTCACAATATAATATGCAGTCAGGTCGTTATTTTCGTCATTCACTGCGTAAACATCATCTATAGATCTACTTATATCATATAGTGGATCAGCATAAGTTTTTGCATCAGAAGATAAGTTTAATTTATTAAATTCCGAAAATATACCAATAGCATTATCTAAAATATATTCCTTGGATATAAAATTTTCTTTATTGATTTTTTCAATATTGTTATCTATTGATAATTCACCGCCATCTTGGCGACTCTGACATGCCGAAAAAATAAAGATAAAGGCTTTAAACAGTTTGATTTTAAATGATATCGTTTCCATCGCTCAATCTTGTTGTTAAAAATTACTAATCAATATATACTAGATTACAAAGAAATAAAAAATAACAATAACTTCGTCAAATATTAACCTATATTACGTTTTTTTTTATTTGCAAGTAAATTTAAAGATATCTGAAAACACTTACCTTAATATAAAAATGGGTTCTATAACGAATCGTATGGGTAAAAAGAGTAAAAAACAATTTGCAAAATGAACAGTAAAGAGATATTTTCAATAGCATTGGGACATTCGAGTCCGTGGCAGATAAGCGATATTCGCTTCGAGTGTATTTTGGAAATCGAACGCGAGCTGCATATATATTTGGATTTTGAGCGAGACTTCAAGTTTCTCCACGCATAGTGGCAGTTACACAACAGCATATGACACAGAGCACAAGCGGTGGCAACACTTGAATTTTTTCCAACATCGCTGCTACCTCCACGCCCGCGTTCCGCGTTTGCAGGATGCCGAAGGTGTTCGACATCAGCGAGCCGGAAGAAGCAAAAGTCTATTTATGGTTTTGGCTCGAACAGGCATTAGCATCCGGTATTCAGCCATTTATGAAGTTTGTTAATATGGTAAAAGCGCATTGGCGGGGTATTGTCGCCTACTTCGACAAACGCGTTACCAATGGCATTTTAGAAGGTATAAACTCCAAAATACAGTTGGCTAAACGACGGGCCAGAGGCTACCGAAACACGCAAAACTTCATCAATATGGCGTATTTCCTCTGCGGCAAACTGAAGTTCGATTATCATTACCCATACAAAACGTTATAGAGCCTAAAAATTGCAAACCAACGGGAACAATTTTCCTTTGGCAAAGCCAAAACAAAGTGGTTTTCATGCAATGAAAACATAACCTTGCTTCGCTAAAAATTTTTTACGTTGCATGTTTGGTTTGTTTTCTGAATAGAATGGAAATAATAACGGTTATTCCGAGAAGGAAAGGATAGTACAGGTAAGGTATTACTTCTACCGGGCTAACAGGCGCCAGTCCCGCAGCAATTAACAACTGGGCTCCGTAGGGTAAAATACTTTGGATGGAACAGGAAGCCGTATCTATCAGGCTTGCGATTCGTTTTGGATTCAGACTGAATTTATCTCCGATTTGTTTGGCCAGGGGACCGGTGATGATCAGTGCAATCGTATTGTTTGCCGTGCAGAGATCCGTGAAAGCGACCAGGCCGGCAATAGCGCTTTCTGCTTGTTTAGAGGAGTGAATGTTTTTTGTCAGATTGAGGATCAGCCAGCTTATTCCGCCGTTGAAACGTATGATTTCAAACATGCCGCCGGCCATTAATGAAACAATGATCAGTTCGCCCATATCAACTACAATACCGTTGCTGATCGCAGAACACCAGTCCCAAATAGAGAAACCGCCGGTTATCAGCCCGATAATGCCGGATAAAATAATGCCTGCGCTTAGAACCGTTATAACATTCACTCCGCATAGCGCTGTAATTAAAACGACGAGATAAGGCGTCACCTTGAGCCATTCGATATTATTTGTCTCTGTCGTCATCTGATACGAATCCATAAATCCCAGAATGACATAAATTATCAGAACAAGGATGGCAACCGGCATGACAAGCCTGAAGTTTGCTCTGAATTTATCTTTCATTTCGACTTGCTGGGTACGTGTAGCGACAATGGTCGTATCGGAGATGAACGATAAATTATCTCCAAACATGGAGCCGCCTGCGACAATGCCGACCAGCATCGGCAGGCTAAGACCTGTTTGTGTGGAGATCCCGACGGCAATAGGCGTAAGCGCTGCAATCGTACCACAGGATGTTCCCATTGAAAGAGAAATAAAACATGCGGCTAAGAATATACTTGCCATGATTATATTTTCCGGCAGAAGGTAAAGGATCATATTCGCTGTGGCGTCTACGGCTCCCATTGCACGCGCCGTGCCGGAGAAAGCCCCGGAAAGTATAAATATTACAACCATAAGAGTTATCATACTGTTGGCAGAACCGCGACAGAAGAGGTCTATACGCTGCATGATACTTCTTCCTTTAGATAGTACGATAGCAGTCGCTGAAGCAGTTAGAAAAGCTACGGAAACGGGCATGTCGCTTAAATCACGGGTAAAGACAAACGTGATTATGTAAAGTAAAAAGAAAACGCCCAAAGGGAGTAATGCTTTGCCCGAAGGGCGTGGATTTGTGTCATTATAATAACTCATAATGTTCCGGAGTCTATAATTATGTTTACTTTGATTTCGGATGACAAAGATAGCTTATCCGGTTTTAAATAAATAAATAAAATCGACAAAAGATATTGCGTCGTCCGGCATCGGAAGAAATGCTTTGCCTTTTGGGTGCATACAGCGGTAGTCGTACATTAGAGTTTACGTAAATTTGCTTTCCCGGAGGCGGAAAGTGATATAGGTGGTCTGAATGTTTGTAATATTTGTGATAATAGTTATATTTGCATATACTTATTTAAAATACAGGCAGGCTATGGGTAAAGGAAAGAAGCATCATTACAACAGGTTATTTTTGGATAAACTGGCTTATACAGGCAGCTGTAATACGCCGACTACGGTCAATAGCTGGACTTTTAGTGTGAAAGAATGTCACTTTTCTCCGCAGAAAACACTTTCGGCTATGCCCGCGCTTCCGGATGATGGGCATCAATTGTGGGTACAGGTTTGCGGTTTGACTACTTTAGAGACACTTATCTCCCTCGGTCAACATTTTGATATCGATAAAGGTGATTTGCAGGATATCCTTACGGCTGACCATGTCACTAAAATTTCCGCGATGGATAAAAGTATTTTGCTGATTATGAAAGATTTCTATTATGATGAAAACGAAGTCTTGAATGTAGAGCAAGTCTGCCTTTTGTTGTATAAAAACTACGTAATATCTTTTCAGGAGAGCGACAGGCCAATCTTCGAATGGGTCGGTAAAGCGCTGGAATCCAATATAAATAAGGTAAGGGAGCGGTCGGTCGATTATCTGTTCGGCATATTGCTTGATGCGGTTATCAATAACTGCGTGGATATAATAGGTAACATCGAGCAATCACTGGAACGCATGGAAGAATTCCTGATTGATCCTAATCTGAAAGACAGGAATGTCGGAACCCGGATACTCTCCGTAAGGAAAAATATACAACGGATGAAACGTTTCATCATACCTTTTAAGGAACAATTGCCACGTTTTATTCATCCGGATGATACTGATTTAATCAGAAAAGAGAACCTGCCGTATCTCGTTGATATAAATGACCACCTGCAATTGGCGGTGCAACTCCTGGAAGCCTGCCGTGAAGAAGCAAATGCTGTATTTGATCTTCATATTGCCAATAATGATCTGAAAATGAATGAAATAATGAAACGTTTGACGGTAGTGTCTACAATCTTTATTCCTCTTACATTTATAGTGGGAGTATGGGGTATGAATTTTAAATTTATGCCGGAAACAGAGTGGGACTATGGCTATCTGTTTGCATGGATAGTCCTTATTGTTACCGGATTAGTTACATGGTGGTATTTGCTTAAGCGTAAGTGGTTCTGATAGAGAAGTAAAAGGTTGTGAGCCTGATTGGACTTTCAGGATTAATGTTGTATACATTTAAATTGCTGAAATAAAAATAAGTTATTATATTTGAACGTTTAATTATAAATAAAATCATATGAAAAAGTACGAATGTATAGCATGCGGATATATTTATGATCCGACAGAAGGAGATCCTGATGGAGGTATAAAACCGGGAACGGCATTCGAAGACATTCCGGAAGACTGGGTATGTCCTCTTTGCGGAGTCGGTAAAGACAGCTTTGAGCCGGTAGCATAGCGGCTACAAAATCATTAAAAGTCAGGAATAAGATTGACTGTATCTTCTTTGATGGTAGGAATAGACATTCTTACTCCTGATCATTTTTTCTGTAAATATACGTGGGTTTCTTTTTTGAAAGAATGCCGGGCTCGCCCGTTAATTTCAGAACTCCCGACGTGACACGGATTGGTTAGCCTTTGGCAAGAGCCGCTTCAATATCCGGTAATGTATTGTCTTTTAATCGGACTCCGACAGCCCATTTCGACATTTCGTAATTTTGCGCCTGCACAGCGCCCAGCCGGCGTATCTGCTCCGAAGCATCAAACCGAACTACGCTTGCGGCGTGAAATTCTGCTGTCGTGGTTTTACCGCAATAACGCGCTCCTTTCAACAAGATTCCGCCCGAAGATTTGAGCTTTTTGCTGATTTTTTCGTCTATCAATCTTAATTTATATCCATTCATAAAATACTTATATTATTATCATTACAAACAGATATGCGATTTTATTGTATTTTCAAATCGCATTTCGTATGATTTTCAACTTCGATTTTGCAAAAAGCAAAAGTATGAATTTATTTGAATATATTGCTATTTTAAAACGAAAATAATATCCCGGCAGGAAATTGATCCTGACTACTGTTTTCGCCTGCGATTAGAATAATAAGAAACAGAAATCGTAGTTACAAAGAATAAAACGGAGGCGGATACAGCAGGGATAATATCAAGGAAGCCGGCGTCGCGGACAAAAATATCATTAAAACCGTTAAGTCCCCAGTTTAAGGGTGAAATATGGCTTATAATCTGCATAAAGCGGGGCATGATAAATGTGGGTACCCATACGCCGCCGATAGCTGCCAGAATAACGACAGATACGGCTCCGAACACGCTTGCCTGCTGATTTGTACGGGCCACGCTCCCAATTGCCAGGCCATAACCGATTGCCGCCAGGGAAGATGAAAACGACGTCGCAAGCAGGGCCGGTATACTATGACCCAGCTTCAATGCAGGTAATCCAAGCAACGGAATAATATACATGCCGGTAAGAATTATCAATGCCAGCTGCAACAGACAAACGCACAGGTATACGCAAACCTTGCTTAATACATAGATATGAAATGAACAGGGCATTGTCGTCAAACGGTCGAAACAACCGATTTCACGCTCGCGTATCATATTGCCGGCCAGCGATATAACAATAAAAAAGATAGCAAACATACCCCATGCAGGAACATTATGTTGGGTAGAATTGGGGATAATTTTTGCTTTATCCGACTGCGCATACGACTCGTCTATTGTAATTAATCCGTTGGTATCGATATTCAAGTCTACAGGCACAGGTACAATACGATTTACCTGCCTTGTAATTTCGCTTAAAAGAAGTTGATTTTGTACGATCAGCGCATTTTCATGCATAGCGCGTATCAGGGAAGTCCGAAAAGACTCTTTTGCCGTGGGATCTATAAGTAACTTTATTGCAAGCGGATGTTGCGGATTCCTATCCCCTTCATCTTCCCCGTTAAATGCACGTTCCACGCCTCGTTGCACATTGTCGCGCAGACATGCCGTAGCATTGGCCGGTATAATAACTCCAATAAGGTAATCTCCATGCGAGACAGCTTCTTCTAACTCTCCGGCGGAAAGAGCCTGCCCGTTTACTTCGGTTGATACTTCAAATATATGACTGGCAAATAACTGGTTACTGACCATATTTCCCAACGAATCTTTATCATTATTAAGCAAGTATAATGGTATACGGGTTTCATTTACCGAACGGAATGTACTGTCCTGAAGATACGTCATCATCAACGCCAAGGCCCACGGCATCAAAAAGAGCAGTATGACGCCCCAGAAATCGCGTATAAGCAGCAGAAAATCTTTATGCAGCAGGTTTACAAAATTTTTCATCTTTACGCCTCCGGATTTATTGCAACGTTTTTTTGATGAATAATTCTTCGAGGAAAGAGACCGAAGCCTCGCCCATTAATTCATTGGGAATACCTTCGCAGACAACCCGCCCGCGATTAATCAGTGCGACATGCGAACACAACTGTTCCGCCTCTTTCATATCATGCGAAGTGTAGACGATCGTCATTCCATTACGATGCAGGTATTGCAGGTTTTCGACAATCGCCTGACGCGAATGTACATCGACGCCGACCGTTGGTTCATCCAAAAATAACAAAGCCGGCTTGTGCAACAATGCCGCAATAAGATTAACCTGACGTTTCATTCCGCCGGAGAGGCGACCCGACTTCTTCCTGCGATGCGACGTCAACCCGAAATCATTCAGATATAGTTGGATGCGTTCATTCAGCTCATCCTTCCGAAGTCCGTACATACCGCCGAAAAAATGAAGATTTTCATCCACCGTCAATTCGGGATACAACGCTATATCCTGCGGAACGACGCCGATAAGCGGTTTAATATACTGCATCTTATGACGCGCTTCAAATCCGTGAATAATCGCCTGCCCGCTATCATACGAACGCAACCCGCACAAAATAGAAATGATCGTAGTCTTACCTGCGCCATTCGGCCCCAGTAATCCGAAAAACATACCCTGTCCGACCTGCAGCGTCAATCCGTCTACCGAAGGATGTGAAGCCTGGCGATAGGTCTTACTCAAGTTCTGAATATTGATAACCGGATTCTCCATTTTTGTTCTTTTAGAGTCGCCTTTATGCACTGAAAGCTTTCAGGTACGCTTCTTCGGATTATCTTTGATTACTTTTTCCAGCTCGGTAAAAAACGATTCCTCTTGCTTTCCGATAGCCTTCAAATGGTCTCCGATTGTCTGATAATCGACATTTTCCGACGACCGGTTTTTATAAATGCGGCCGGCCTCTGAAGCAAAAATTCTCCACTGATCGCCAATATCCGTCAGTCGTTGCGAAAAATTGTTCAACTCGCTAATTCCGGTAATTTCCGACGCTTCCTGCAGGAAGGCCGCGTAAAGAAAACGAAATCCGGCGCCGCCCGTTCCGATTTCCTCCATCATACGAACGAGCTGCGCCAGATGTAAAGCCGCTTTTTTCTCTCCATAAATCTTCGTAAATTCAGGAATTTTGTTGCCAAGATATTTAAAAGCGTTCACGCCTACAAAAGGCACAGGTCCCGGCTCATGAATCATGCGATAACAGTTTTTAAGAATGGCTCTCCGCACCAGTTTATCCATATCGGGTTCCTTTTCCGGCAAGGATTTTATCCAGTATAGCTTTCCCAGCGGCGGATAAACGCCTTTCGAAAAACGGGCGCGTAATAAATCGCGTGACGAAATCGTTACTTTCTCCATCGCGACAGGGTCGCTAAGTAAGTAATTATCGCCTTCCTTACCGATAACGCAAACATTATGAGCATTAAAATGAAACCTGTACTCTATCGGCATATAAGGCAGAAAATACATGCCTACGACGCTTCCGGCCGGGATACCTTTTTTCAGAAGGCTATCCAGTTTTTTAACGGCATTTTTCTTATTAAAGAATATCTTTTTATGGATTTTAAATCCAATTAAACGCGTTACGCGGGAAAAAATGATACCCGGCAAGGGACGAAAAGAAGTCACAGGAAATCCGGCCAGTTTGATAAACGGCAGATGTACAAAATATAACGAAGCAGACAATCCGAATATCAACGGTTCGGAATAACTGTATCCGTAATAACGCAGCAGATTGGCTGTTACCCCATTCTCGCAATGCGCAGCCGTTCGGTGTTCAAAAGCTATTTCCATTCATCCGCACGTTTTAGTTCTTCGACCGAAATGCGTAATGCGTCCGCGTATTTCCGTAGCGTTTCATCATCTAATTTCATAAATTCGTCATATTTCAGATGTTTCCGGATTTTTCTTTTAGGAATATCCGAATAGGAAGATAACATACCTACGTCCTGTAATGATTTTTTGATATGATAGGCCAACGGACTGACTTCTTTCGCCAGAACCTGTCTGCGTATTTCTTCGCACTGTTCGCGGATATCGTCCCAAACGGCGCCCAGCGCATCATTCTTTACGCTCCATCCGTCGCTGACGACCGGCATATAATTGCCATTTTCATCGACAGCATACATTACATCGCGGATTACCTTATCTTTAAAATACTGTAAGTCCTGTGGAACCTCTTCTTTTTTCATTTGTGCTCTTATTTAATAATTTCCGGCGACTCATGAAACCTGACGTCAGGCTATCGCGAGCCGCATTCAAAAATACGAAATCGCTTCAACAAACCGTAAGTAACGCATACGCATAAGAAAAACGAGCGCTTTCGGGCACCATCAGAAGTATCCTGTCGCCTTTTTTCGCACGTCCCGAACGGTTCAGCGCTTCCATCATCGCAAACGGTGAAACCGCCGCTACATTCCCGATCTCAGGAAGATTTATAAACCATTTATTTTTAGGTATATCAAAACCTAAAACGGCCAGTTCATCTTCAATCTTCTTTTCAAAATACATCGATGAAAGATGCGGCATAAACCAGTCCACGATAGTCGGGTCAAAATTCCGTTTAGCGACAATATCCTGCAAAAAGCGACCGCCAAGCTTTATAATATATTCATCCAGCAGTTTTGTATCCTGCTTCAAAGAAAAAAGTGAACGACTAAGCCATTCCTCCTCCGGGAACTGCGCCCATCCTGCAAATGCTCCTTTTTCGTTCTTATCGCCTCCGGCATACATGCAAGTTTCTATCTCGTTTGCAAAAGATGTCAACTCTATCCATTCTATCCGATAAGACAAAGCGTTTTCCGCCGGTTTATTCTGCAACAATAAAGCCACGCTTCCGTCAGACAACATCCAGCGCAGAAACTCCTTTTCAAACGCCAATATAGGCCTGTCGCTCAACTTGTTAATCAATTCCGATTCTTTTTCGAAATAACGCGCCATCATCCATGCGGAAAAACGCTCGGACGCCACGCATACGGCATTTTCCGAATCGCCTGTCAATGTCGAAAAATAAGCATATTTCAATGCCTGCATTCCGGTACAACACGATCCCGCAAACGAAACGACCTCTGTATGCCTGCTGCCTTTCAATTCGCCGTGTACCATCACTCCGTGCGACGGTATCACCTGTTCAGGCGAAGCTGTTCCGCATGCAAGTAAATCAATCCGATCCAACGTCAGTTGTTCATCCATCAAACCGTTAACCGCATTTGCGGCCATCCGGACGCTGGTATGCGTTACCTCTCCCGATTTATTCAGTGCATAATAACGGCTTTTTATTCCGTTTTTCCCAAGAATTAACCGTTTGGCCAGCAATGATTTTTCATTAACCAATCCGATATACTGTTCCATTTCATCATTTCCGACCGGTTCGTTCGGGAAAAATGCCGAAAAACGGTTTATATAAACAGAGTTATTCATGTGTACATTTTTTATTTTTTAACATTTCGGTAACATAGAACTCACAGCATGTTCATAACTCTTTGGCGTTAGCCGTTTTTTTAACGCTTCGCTAAAAGACCGTTGGTTGCATGTTCGTTTCATGAGTACATTTTTTATTTTTTAACACTAAGGAAACATAGAACTCACAGCATGTTCATAACTCTTTGGCGTTAGCCGTTTTTTTAACGCTTCGCTAAAAGACCGTTGGTTACATGTTCGTTTCATGTGATATATTCAATTAAGTTCATAACACATCTCCCGCTCGGATCGTCGTAACGAGGTCCGTCGAAGCGGATAAGTCAGAAAGAAAAAAATCATTCCCACCGGAGATACCACATACAACACAAAAAACAAATATGCACAGAAAACACGCAGACAGGGTTCCCGTTTCGGGTCATTATAAACCCCTTTCTTAATGATAAATCTCGCCCAATGCCCCCATAGCCTGTAACCGTTCTTTTCTATAAAATAAACGGTTGACAAAAAGGTTACCGCATTTTTATCCATCAGTTTTTTCTGCATTCCGGAATAATCGTTCCGTTCCAGCGCATCTTTAATAATATGACCGTAAACCGCCGCATTATCTATCTCCGAAGGCGAAACTCCCGCGGCAGGAAGAAAACGTGTCGCTTCCTTCTTATTATAAAAAAGCCAGCGGATAATCGTTATCACACTGACTAAATTCGGCGCTTTATCCTGCAGAGAAATAAAACCGACATATTTAGCCCCGATCTCACGGAGGTATTCACGGGTCTTTTGTTGCGTCATCGCCCACATATTGCGGCATCCCATAACCACAATAATATTACGCCCTTCCAGATACTTCTGCATATCTTCCGACTGAAAAAACGAATGCAGGGGTATAGACCATGATAAATACCAGCTTTGTCCGGCAATAAGAACAATATCCGCATCCTCTACATCACTCAGATCAATCGGCTTCAGCTTGCATGGTATACCCAGACGCGATTCGGGAAAAGCCTGAAAAAAAGCCGTCGCCGACCACGGAAACGGGTATGGTTCCTCCGGTACGATTTCTTTACGTACAACTTCACAACCCGCCTGCACAAGTGGTTCACATACTTTTTCCGCAATGCGGAGAGCCTGCCCCGTTTGGGTGTAATAGAATAAAACTATTTTTTTTTGTTTTCCTTTCATACTGCGATAATAATCAAAACATGCGCTTTTTATCTTTATGACAAAAAGGCAAAAAATTGGTTGCAAAGGTAAGAATTTTTTCAATTTATCTATATGTAAAACATATAAGTATTTCTGCAAAAATTATACCGCAAGTATAAAGTAAATACGTAACATCAGCTAAAAATATCTCTGCAAATTCCTTTTGTCGAAGTTGAAGATGCCAGCCTTACAAATAAATTGTTATGATAACATAGAATATTAGAATTTTTGTAACTCATCTGTAATGTAAAACCTTTGTTTTTTGGCTTTGCCGAAAAACATGAGTAATAAAAAGCAGGCGAAACAATATCCGGACTTGTAATCCGGACGAAAAACATCTCGTCGGCCGCGTAACGGCGAATGGCGCGAAAAATACTCGGCTACCCGCTTCTCATCTTCTGTGCGGTCGTGTTCTACGAACATATACGTTCGCCACAGTATCATAAAAGATAAGGAGGGAATTATATGTTCCCTCCTTATTTCTTTTATTCCCAACCCGGATTCTGAACCAGATTCGGATTCTTCATTCTTTCCGATTGCGGAATTGGGAAAAAATACATCTTATCCTCCCACTGACGGTTCACAGTCTGACGCGTATAGGTATATGTTTCATCGCTATTCTTGGTAATCTTCATACGGGTGACTGAGTTGAAATACTTACCGGCTTCTTTCCAGCGTCTTACATCCCAGAAACGATGTCCCTCGAATGCCAGTTCAACCATGCGTTCGTTGGTATACTGCTTCCAGAATTCATCATTGGATAGTCCGACAGAGAGTTCAGGCATATTCACTCCTGCACGGGTACGGATCACGTTCACTGCTTCTGTCGCCGACAAATCCAGATTACCGGACTTGGCGTCGGCAGAACCCAGGTAGCGAAACACAGCCTCCGCATAATTCAGATAAAACTCGCCCAGACGATAAGTTATCCAGGAATGACGGCTTGTAGGGGTCTTATTTCCGCTGAAGTCAAGGTTTCCATCCAGTAACTTCTTCAAATAATAGCCGGTAGTAGTTGCGCCCGAAAGCGGTTCGGCATTAGCGCCGCCAAAATAAGTCTGGACAGGAAGCGTATTGTATATCGGCCACTTCGTATCGCCGTTTTTTGCAACGGTCATAGCAAAACGCGGGTCTCGGTCTGCATACGGATTGCTCTCATCGTATCCGCTACCAGCCTCGTTCCAGAACTTCCCGTTTTGTTTCATCTGGTAAGCGTCTACCAGATTTTGCGTCGGACAGTTCGGCGAAGTTCCGCCTCCCTCTACTCCGGCAGGTAAATTACGGGTTTCAAGATTGTTCAAAGCGCCGATACGACGGACGAATATAGCTTCCTTACTGGTCCAGTTATCTGTTCCCCAAATAGAAGTATAAGCCGTTAGCTGGTAACCATATTTAGCGCAGGAATCCAAAACCGCCTTATTAGCTTCAGCCGCTTTTTTCCATAAATCGTTATTATTTCCCGTATTGAACAAAGGGCTGGCAGCATACAATAACGCACGGGCTTTCAGCGCCAAAACGGCCAAACGGTTAGCGCGTCCCGTATCCGGCACATCAAGCCCCATCGAGCCTAAATTGGTATAATCGGCAGGAATTTTATTGACGATCGCATCACATTCCTGTACAATAAAATCGACAATCCGGCTATACGATACACGGGGCAACGAATTCACTTCATCTACGCTTAAAGTGGTAGTAAAGAAAGGCGCATCGCCGTACTGACGTATTAAATTAAAGTAAAAATAAGCCCTCAGGAAGCGTACTTCATTCTCATAATTGAGATAACGAAACATTTGTGGCTGATAATCATCGTTAAACTGTAATTCGGGGAAAGTTAATCCCGGATATTCCTCCAGGAAAAAATTACATGCCTGTATACCCGAGTAACTGGTTTCCCAAATCGTTTGCTTCGCATTTGCAGGACCCCATACGCCGTTGTAAAAATCATGTATCTGATTAGAACTCAAGGCATGTTCGGCCTCGTCGCTTGCCGAAGCCAGCATCCCTCCGCCAAAAGAGCCATGGTCATATTCCAACTTCGAGTAAATGTCGGTAACAAGTCCGCTAACATTACTAAAGTTTAATTCCATATAATCTTTGTCGTAATTAGTATGTTCTTTATACTCCATCTGATCGTTGCACGATGAAAATATAAGCGCGCACGCCATACCGGTTACCAATATATTAGATTTGAATTTCATTTTCATTCAGATTAAATTTAAAACATTAAAATCCAAGTGTTAATCCCACGACTACGCTTCGGTTCAACGGAGTTGTCGCTCCATAAGATTCCGGATCGGCAATCTCGATTTTATCGAAACACAATAAGTCAACACCTCTTACATACAGCTTTGCATTATCTATAAATCCGGTTTTCCGCATCGCTGTTTCGGGCAGGCGGTAATACAATTCAACATGACGTAACTTCAGGAACGAACGGTCTTCCAGCCAAATCGTATTAACCTTGAAGTTGTTATTACTGCTTTGAGAACTCAATGCCGGATATTTGGCATTTTGATTATCCGGCGTCCAACGATTTTCATAATAATGTACGGAAATATTGGCGTTATTAACCAACGGGCGATAAAGGCTCTTTGTATCCAATATAGCCGAATAATTACCTGTTCCCTGGAACATCGCCGCGAGACCCAATCCTTTATATTCGGCGCCCAGTTTAAATGAATAATATATTTCAGGGCAAAGCGTATTATATCCGATGGCAGTTACGTCATTATCATCAACCTTGCCGTCATTGTTTACGTCCTTATATTTTATATCGCCGGGTCTTACCTGATTAAATGCATGAGGTACGCTGCCTTCAATATCAGCCTGATCTTTAAAGAAGCCTTCGGCTATCAATCCGTACAGTTGTCCCACCGGTTTATTTGTACGGATCAGGTTATCGTAGGCTCTGGTTTCCTCGTATTGTTCTTTAATCTCATTCTTATTCAACGTAAAAGTTGCTCCGATATTAAAATTAAAGTCGCCTGCCGTTTTGTAGTAATCGGCGCCTGCTTCAAAACCATAACTGTCTACGATACCGCCGTTTTCGTAGGGGGCGTCAAATCCAAGAACAGTAGAATATTTGCCGTTCGACAGTACCCAGATATTTTTTCGTTTTTGATAATAGCCGTCAATCGTCAGGTTTAGTCCTCCGAAAATCGCAGCGTCCAACCCGATATTATACTTTATAGCTTTCTCGTGCGTCGGATTCTGTGTTGCCAAACGGCTTAGTTTCCAGGCGCCGGCCGGATTGTAACTTCCATCCATCGGATATTGCGTACCGCTTACATATCTGTCTTCCCAATAACTTTCGATCCGGTTATCGTCATCATCGACAGGAATATTATCGCGGTTGATAATACCGAATGATGCACGCAGTTTCATGAAATCAACAGCTGAATGACCGGACATAAAATCCTCTTTCGACAATACCCACGCAGCGGATACAGTCGGCGAATACCCCCAACGACTGCTTGGCGCCAGTTTATTGGCGGCAGATGCGACCAGTGCAATATCTGCATAATAACGTTCTTTGTATCCGTAGTGCGCATAGAGCGAAAGGTTTTGACGATACCAGGTATTGTCTATATCTCGGATATCCCTATACTCATAATCCCATTTGAATTGTGAATAAATACTGTGATCTCCGAATGTATTCCGATAGTTCAAGCCAATATCAAAGTTAAACGCCCGTGTCCATGAATCCAATTCGGAACTTGTACCTAATGCAGAATTCGTACCTCCCGTATACTTTTGCAAGTTATCCATATTAGGAGCGCCGTTCAACCATTCGGTTACGGCATAACTGCCATACGAATAGGTACGCGAATGGTTCTCAAGGTAAGTAGCCACATTATCATAAGCCATCCTGAAACTACCGCCTAATCCGGGCAATATGATCGACAAGTCTTGCTTTAACGCCATATCTGCAAACAACGAACGTCTGTGCATCTTTGTATAACCGGCGTCCTGCGATTGAGCCACCGGGTTAAGCGTTCCGTTCCAGGTTGAATTACCCGCCCAGATACCATCCTGATTTTTAATTGGAAAAGCGGCGGCAGGAATTGTATAAATCATATCCCACAAGTTCGCAACATCGCCCGGTCGACTCATTTCGGCCAGTGTTCCCAGTATTTTCAACTCCAGTTTTGTCGTTGGCGTCAGGTCTATATCCAGATTTGTTCTCAGGTTGGATCTGGAGAATTTATCCTGCGTAGAATAGCCGTCTTTCGCGTTTTCCGATTTAATAAAACCTGAGTTGTTATGCAAGTCTGCCATTGCATAATAGCGGAAAGCCTTACCGCCTCCACGAAAACTGACGTTATAAATGTTGGTTGCGCCGGAATTTTTAAATGCCTCCTCTATCCAGTCTATATTCGGATATAAAGAAGGATAGGTTCCTGATTTAAATGCCTGTAATTCGGCTTCCGAATATCTGACTGCCTGTCCATCGTTGACCAGCGCTTCATTCATCGCATTCCCATACGTAAAAGCGTCTACAAATTCAGGACGGCGTACCTGCCGGTTAAACGCATGGTCGTAAGAGAATTTCACCTCTCTCGATTCGTATTTGCCTCGTCGGGTAACAATATTAATAGCTCCATTAGCGCCTTTGTATCCATAAAGAGCCGTAGCAGCCGCATCTTTCAATACCGTAACCGATTCGACCTCTTCGGGCGAAACCAATCGAATATCCCGTTCAATGCCGTCTACCAGAATAAGCGGCGCATTACCCGAGTTTTGCAATGTTTGCAATCCTCTTACATAAAATGTATTATTGTAATCAAAATAGTTGCCGTTACCCTGAAGTGCGGTAACCCCCAGTACATTCCCAAACATAGAACTACCGATATCTCTTGAAGAACGCTTATTCAGTTCTTCGCCGGAAACCGTATAGGTAGAAGACGTCGTTTCTTCCAGATTCTGTATAATTCCGTTTCCTGTATTTACAACTTGACCGGCACGATTGTCCGGGATGTTTCCATCTTGGGCAAATCCTTGCAATCCCACACGGGCAAGAAGCGCCAGAATTAATAATATTTTTTTATTTTTCATGTGTACATTTTTTATTTTTTAACATTTCGGTAACATGGAACTCACAGCATGTTCATAACTCTTTGGCGCAAGCCGTTTTGCATGTTCGTTTCATGTGTACATTTTTTATTTTTTAACATTTCGGTAACATGGAACTCACAGCATGTTCATAACTCTTTGGCGCAAGCCGTTTTGCATGTTCGTTTCATACGAATATTTATTTTTATATTAAAGTAGCAGGACGGGCTTCAAATTACCACCCGGGATTTTGTACCAGTCCATATCCTTTGTTTATCTCTCCCAGCGGAAATGGAGACAGATACCATTTGGGGTCAAATCCATTTGTCCACCACACGCGAGTAGGACTACTGATTCTTTTCTTTTCATACCGAAAGGCAGGCCAGGGAACGCCTGCATCCTTGTCGGCGCCGAACCATTGTCCCTCTTTATCGGTACGGGTAATCATAAGCATATACAGCGGTTGTTCAAATTTCGACTTCATCTTGTAACGGATCATGTCGAAGAAACGGCTATCTTCCATTCCCAATTCGCAAGCGCGCTCGCGTAATATTTCTGCCAGCAAAGCATCCTTATCCGTCGTCAGGTTCTTGCCGGGATTAGATTCAACCAGGCCTTTCATTCCTACGCGTGCACGGATAATATCAACTTGCCTGACGGCTTCCGTCAACTGTCCTTTCTGACAAAGCGCTTCGGCATAATTTAAGTATACTTCCGCCAAGCGGAGATAGCACCAGTGCACGTCTTCGCGAGTTGAATTATCGCCCAGAAAATATTTCTGTAACGTATATCCCGTAGCGTAGCGTGCATG
Source organism: Tannerella sp. (assembly GCA_031257565.1). GTDB lineage: Bacteria > Bacteroidota > Bacteroidia > Bacteroidales > Tannerellaceae > Tannerella. Next base: position 18,020 of record JAIROL010000288.1, read on the forward strand.
TTCAGTGGTTTGCGCTTGCTTGGAGTCGTAGCCGCCAACCCATATTTCATATACATTTCCGCTCATATTGCCTGTAGTCCAGTCTAACGATTTCGGCAAGCCGTTTACAATCGCAGTTTCATACAAACGCGGATCACGCGTTAAGACGACTCCGTCCGCAGGATTATTCACCCGCTCGATAAACATTTCATCAAGCAGCCCCTCCTGTTCGGCTTTGTTCCAATCGAAAGGGGTACCGTCTGCCCACGGAAACATTTCCACATAATCATGAGTCGGATTATATCCGCGACCATTGGCGTTCTGTAGCTGCCACCATGAGTATGTACCGGAAGTATGACTGTCGCTGGTCAGCACGCGTACCGAATGTAATACTTCCGTACTCGTCAATCTGTAATAGGCTTTACGAAAAGCCAAACGATAATCCTCCGGACGTGTTCCGGCGGCTTGCTCCAGCGCAAATTGCTGCCGGGCGCTCAATTCTCTGAAAAAGTCCTCGCAGGCCGTCAGGCAACGATCCCACAGTTCGGACTTGTATCCGCCATACCACACATTGTGATTGGTAGCAGCCTCTCCTTCCATGTAAGGCTGGTTATCATTAAATAGAGGAGAAGCGGCGAAAAGTAAAATAGACGTTTTTAATCCCATTGCGCCTGCTTTTGTCCAGCGACCCGCTTCATTGGCCGAATTGCCGACCTGCCAGGGGAGAACCGCCGCAGCTTCATCCAGTAGCTCCGTCATAAAATTCACTGTTTCTTCCACTGTGCCGCGAGGCATTTCATACGTAGCATCTGTTCCTGAGAAAGAGCCTTTAAGAATAGGGATGCCGCCGTAATGACGGAACATATCCCAATAGCGAGAAGCGATCAAACATTTGGCTTCCGCTTTCAATCGTTCCTTTTCCGATGCATCCATGCCGGGTACCTCCTCTATTTTTTCAAGAAACAACCATGCATAGCGTACAGCTTCCCACACGTTAGAGCGGGTATAGTCAAATTTGTCGGCACGGATTCCATAACCGGCAGTGTGCGTTCCCGAATAATAGTTGCCATACATTGAAAAACCCGTCCATGTGGTCACCCAAAGATCGGACAAAGCTTCAAACTTCCCAATCCAGTAACTATGCGTGTAAGGAGGGTTACTACTGTTGCTATACTGCAATCCGTAGTATTGGAGCGCATAAATACCGGTAAGAAACTGACGGGCATATTCCGCATTATTGAAAACAGTATCCATTGTTACCGATCCGCCGGGAGCTTTTTCCAGAAAATCATTTCCAAACCTGATGTCGTCGACGCACGAGCTAACTGAAAAACCAATTACCGCAACAAGGCCGATCAACCGCTTATTTATTTCTTTCATACAGTTAATGTTTTATTTTTAGAATCCGAGTTTAAGACTCAACGAGTAAGTCTTTTGTAAAGGATAAGTGGGCGCGTTGCTCGCTCTCGATTCCGGATCGCCCCACATATAATCCGTAAAAGTCAGCAGGTTATATCCGCTTAAAGCCAATTGGCAAGCGTTCAATTTTATCTTTTTCATGAACGGGAAGTTAAAATTGTAAGCTATTTGCAGACTTTTCAACCGCAGGTAGCTGGCGTCGGCTTCAAAAAGGGTTGAACCCCGGTAGTTATTGGTAGCATGCGTCCAGGTAGGGCGCGGATATTTGGCGGCTTGCGAAGGATTATCTTCCGTCCATGTGTTATAAACATGGTATTTCAGTAAACCTCCCTGCGTTTGACTGTCATTGCTCACAAAAGGTCTGGCAAACACGTCGGAAATCTGTCGACTTACCTCCCAGGCTCCCGTCCATTGCAGCGACACGTCGAAATTTTTCCAGCTGAAGCCCATATTAACGCCGGCCAGATATTGCGGATCGTCCGTATAACCATAGTCGTAACTGGCGTCTTCCGTATTAATCACGCCGTCTCCGTTAAGGTCCACAAAAACGGCGTCTCCGGGACGAAGTGCAACTCCGTGATCAGGAAGAGCAATCCCAAATGTTTTTTCATAAAGCTCGGGCGTACTTTCATCATAGAATCTCCAGAATTTATATAAGGAACGCGCGCCTATGCGATGCCCTTTCTGATACAGCCAGTCATAATTCTGGGGCGTTTCCTTTTTTTCAATAATTTCATTCTGATTGTTGGATAAATTTATACCAAAATAATAACGGAAATTTTTCCCTATCCGGTCGTCCCAGCGCAAAGAGAGTTCCCATCCCCAGCTTTTCACCTCGCCCAGGTTTGCCTGCGGAACGGAGAAGCCTATAATAGCCGGAGCCGTCGCATCGGATAATAAGATGTCCGTACGTTCTTCACGAAAATAATCAACGCTCGCCTTTAAGCGTTCATTCAAAATACTGAGATCCGCTCCATAATTTTGTTTGAGCGCTTTTTCCCAGGTTACTTCCGCATTATTCTTTCCGGCCTCTTTAGCGCCTAACAATACATTCCTGTTTGTTCCGAAATAGTAGGCAATACCATTATTACCGGCATTATTTCCACGATTAAAAAGCTGGTCAAGATCGACTAAATACGGATCGGCGGTGTACAGAAAACGGCCGCTGTCTGGAATATCATTTCCTACCAGTCCTAATGAGGCGCGTAACTTCATGAAATTAATAACCGGTCTGATCGATTTCCAGAAACTTTCCTCGCTGACCGCCCATCCCACGGAGCCTGCCGGAAAGAATCCGAAGCGTCTGTCTTCATGGAAGTTCTCAGAACCATTATAGCCCATATTGAATTCAGCCATATAACGATTTTTCCAGTTATAGGTAACGCGTCCTACAAGACCGACCATCCCTCTCGGAATATCCGGATAGGGGGTAGGATAATACTTCTTCTCCTGATTATAAAGGACTAATGCGCTTACCGTATGGTCTCCGAAGCTTCTGTTGTAATCGAAAGCGGCTTCCATGTACCAGTTACGATCTTTCCCTCGTCTCTCGGTATAAGTAGTCTGGTTGTTTTCGCCGGCTTTTTTATAAGCCATCGTTCCATCGTCCATAAGTACGGGAGTATACCTGGCTGTAGCCGCGCTCGCATCCTTGTAAATATAAAAGGAACTATTGTACGCCCCCTTCACCCTGAATGAAAGCCCTTTGGTGATAAAATCAAGTTTCTGGTTCAGTATAAGATCGACATTCAATTTGTTATTGCTTGTTGCCATGAATCCGTTACCATAATAGGTTCCGATACCATTGGCGCCAACAAAAGGCATATTCTCGTCGGGATCGCTGACAACATAATTATTAGCGGCAGTTATTAATTTTCCGTCAATTATTCCCGGACCGGAAAACGGAGTCGACCAATAAAGGGACCTTACCATACCGCTACTTCCCTGTCCGGTATAAGGTTTATTGGAATTATCTACATTTCCGCCTATATTAATAGAAATTGTAGTAGATTTGGTTACGTCAATATCCAGATTTGAGCGATAATTAAAACGATTATACTGATAAGACAAATCGTAAGGTAAATTGAAATCTTTGAAAAGACCTCCTTGCGTATATGCGCCGGCAGAAACAAAATAGCGTACCCTGTCTGTTCCGCCCGAAATATTTATATTGTGTTGCGTTTGCAATGTGGCGTCTTTCAAAACATAGTCTATCCAGTCCGTACTGGGATAACGAATCGGGTCGGATCCGGTTCTGAATTTATCTATAACCTTTGCCGTAAAGGTCTCCGGAGTACCGTCAAGCCTGTTTATCAGATTGTGGAATTCGGCATATTCAAGCGAGCTCGCTTTTTCTACTAATTTAGTAGGCATAAGAACGCTGCCGGATGTACTGAATGAAATCTTAGCTTGTCCTTCCTTGCCGCGTTTGGTGGTAATTAAAACGACGCCGTTTGCTCCGCGAACGCCAAACACGGCGGTAGCCGACGCGTCTTTCAGCACGGTAATGCTTTCAATTTCATTGGGGTCAATGTCATTAAAACCACGTTCCACGCCATCTACTTGTATAAGAGGGTTCGCATTCTGAAAAGTCGCCTTACCACGAACAAAAATGGAGGCCGCATCAGAACCCGGTTCGCCCGAATACTGTATGGAAGTAATACCCGTCATGAGCCCTGAAAGAACATTCGAGACGGATCCAACCGGAGATCTCAGTAGCTCGTCGCCTTTCACTCCCGAGATGGCTCCCGTCACCGTCACTTTCTTCTGTACTCCGTAAGCCACAACCTGAACTTCGTCCAAAAGTTGCACATCTTCTTTCAGCGTCACTCGAATAACGCTTTTACCATCCACGGCTATTTCCTGAGTCACATAGCCCACGTAGCTAATCTTCAGTTTAGCATTTGCCGCCACATTCGTTAATGAGAAGTTACCGTCAATGTCGGTAATAACGCCATTTACAGTACCAACCACAGTCACGCTTGCGCCGATCACCGCCTCGCCCTCGCTATCAACCACCGTACCGGTCACAGACTTCGTCTGAGCGAAAGCCGTATTGACCATTACGGAAAAAAGCGCAGCAAGTAAAATTTGGGGAATTTTTTTTCTGAAGCTTATAAGCTTCTGCTTTTTTCGACCATTTTTCATATTTTTTTTTTAAAGTAACACTGCAAATGTGAAAAGAATAAAATGAAACTGCCATGTAATAATGTACTTATTCATATATTTTTAAATATATACTTAACGAATGACAAAAAATGTACGATTTTACATGTTTGTACAATTTTATATTCCGTCTAATAAAATCAACTATCTCAATGATTTATTGAATTTTATGGAATAGCGGCGCCGACGTACTTTAAATTTCCCCGTACCGAAGCGCAATTTTCGGCGAGGTCGCGGATGTCGGGGTTGGGTTCGACGACGGTTATCCGGAGGTTTTTCTTTACTAAGGATAGCAGTAAAGCGTACTCGCCATAGCCGGCGTTCCGAATAGTCAATTCGCCTTCGTCAGGCATAGCGGCGATTTCGGCGGCGTAGTTGTTGTGTCTTTTCAGATTCCGACGGACGGCGCGTTCAATGGCCGGGCCTTTGTAGATATAGTTTTTGAGAACTAAGTCGGCATAGTATTCCGGGGTTTCGAGTTCTTTACTCAGTTTTTTGTACTCGGCTTGATAGTAGTGGCGGACGTCCTTTGAACGCAAGGAGTAGTTCTTGCGGAAACGCTCGTCGCCGTAGGTTATTCCGGGCATTACCTGAATGTGGATCCGGCCTTTACGAAGCATGAATTCATCTTTTGGCAATACATGTCCCGCACCGTGTATCATTACGGGGATGATATCCAGATTCAACTGTTCGGCCAGATAAAATGCGCCGCGATGAAAACGTTTGATTGAACAGTCGGCCGAACGTGTTCCTTCAGGAAATATAACAATCGAATAACCCCGATTAACCGCATCCTGTAACTGGTCTATCGCATTTTCTATTCCGTTGGAAACAGGGTAGAAATCGGCATATTTTATCAGTTTTCCATAAAACGGGGAATTCCACGCCCATTCGTTTGTCAGTATTATCAATTTCGGCGTCAGCATCATAATGCACATCAGGTCGAGATGCGCCTGATGATTGCAGATGATAACAGCCGGTTTATCAAACGTTTCACCGGACAAGTTTCGGAATGTTGTTTTCACTTGTGGAATATGATAAATAACAAAATTGGCTATCCGGTACAATAGTTTATGGTATTTACGCTTTTTCTTTTCCGTCGTTCGTCCGGACATAACCGTCATCCATCCGATAACAGTTATGATTGCGCTCATTATCAGGAAGAACAAAAATGAATAGATCGTACATAACAGATTTTTAAATGTTACGGGTATCAGACGTTTTTTATCCTTTTTCATCGTCAGCAGGCGGAATAACAGCGACGGAAAAATATACGCCATGATAACGACCGAAAACATTCCCACAATTGTTACTTCGGCAAGCGAACGGAGCGCAGGATGTTTCGCAAATATCAACATACCCATTCCGACAAACATAATCAATGCCGACAATGCAATACTCTTTTTATACGACGCCAGCATCTTACGACGGTACGCGTATTCGTACATCAAACCTTCGGTCATAAATATCGTATAATCGTCGCCCTGACCGAAAATAAACGTCGCCAGAATGATATTCACAATATTGAAACGGATATCAAAAATATTCATCATTCCAAGTATCCATATCCAACTGAGAGCCAACGGCAAAAATGCGATAAGGCTTAATTCGATACGGCCTAATGAGAATATCAGGAAAACGAAAACGATAATCCCGCAGACATAAAGTACATAATTGAAATTGTCGGATAAAGACGAAATCATACGACGCGTAATAGAACCGGCGTCGAAAGCGATTGACGAAGAGGCATAGTCGTTCAGTTTTTCTTCTAATTCCCGCGCTTTTGACGCGTCTGTATAAAGCATATTGACAACTGCCGCTTTATCCTCTTTCTCGATGATATAGTTCCCGGCAAGCGTTTCTCTTATCGGATTGAAATGCGACAAATCAACCGCTTCCCATTTTCGGTCAACCCTGTCTTCGAATGTTTGGAACGCATCCTCCCGAAAACCTGTCTTTTGCGACTCTTCATGAAGGAATGTCATTACGCTGTCTCGGCGCGTACTCCAGAAATTCTCCCATCGTTTTATCTGTTCCGTCTGACGGGCGCGCGACGGAAAAAATACGCCCACGCCGCCGATTCTGTAAACATCCCCATCTTCAACCAACGACTGCAATCTATGTATCCGACTTTCATTTGCCTCGAGAGCCGCTTCCAAATCTTTACCTTCAGTTATATAATACATTGCATGTTGATTTTTATTCAGCAAGCCCATCATCTTTTCGAAAGATTTTTTTTGCGACGCCGTCATGTAATTGATTTTCTGCATATCCGTTTCAAAACGATAATTACCGCTGAAAAAACTAAAAAATATTGTCAGCAGTATAACAGAAAATACCAACCGGCGGTTTTTCTCGAAAGGACGGGCGAAAAATCTGCCTGATAAGGATTTATCTTCTACGAATAGACTTTCCGTTTTCTCTTTTCTACGCGAAGTCAGGAAGTGCGGCAGAAAAAAGAGAACAAAGAGGATTGTTCCGATAAGAAGAAGCGATGCAAACAAACCAAGATCCTTCATGGCGTCGGAGCCGATAAAAACAAGGCTCATAAACGCGCCTGCCGTGGTCATATTTCCGATAGTCAGCGGCTCTGTAATATCTTTGATTACAATCCGGGAGTCGGGTATGCGACTGTAATGCTCCATAAAATGGAGCGGATAGTTGATGGCAATCCCGAACATAATAGAACTTATGCCGACGGCTATAATCGACGCATCGCCGCCGATGATGTTCAGCATGGCGAGCGCAAACAACCCGCCGAAAAGAACCGATGTAAATATCGATACTATTTTGCGTACGCTACGGAATGAATAAATAAGCAATGCAAACATGACTATCATGGCAAGCGTCATGGAAAACATGGTATCTTTCCGTATCTGACGGGCATTCGTCAATCCAATCTCTGAAGCTCCGAAACTATCAAATGTAATGTTATCAAATTCCTTTTCCGTTTCAGCGATAAAAGAATTCAGAGAGTCCAGAAATATCGCATTCGCGCCCGTTTCGCTTGCGGGAATAGCGCAATCGATAAACAGGATGGCTTGATTTTCTTCATTGAACAGATGGTCGTCGTATAGCCGGAACTGATCCCCCACCCTGAAATTTTGCAACTTGCGCATCAAACCGCCCGTCATCTGCAAGGGGTCGTGCAGGAAATTATTCCGGACAATCATTCCTGCCGATGAGACAAGTACATTTTTATCGATAAGTAACTGACGGGCAATAGCTTCGCGCGTAAGTAGCGTATCCATCCGGCCGTAATCGTCTTCATCCAGGAAATACGGCATATTATCAATGACAAACGAAGATATAGCCAACATCTCCGTCGGATCGATACAATAAAACATACTTTTCACATACGACGCATCCATTCGTGCTTGCAAACGTTCAGCCAATGCGTCAACTGCAGCGGTTTGAACGTCTATTGCAGAGCCGGACGGTTCAGGCGGCGCAATCGTCAAGCCGTCGGACGCAATATCCTGTTCGCCGATCGATTGCATATCGGAACCTCCTGTTTCCGGAAGTTTGAAATTACAATATACCGTTATCGTATTGGAGGATGCAACGTACTGATAGGCATTGTTGATGCGTTCGTTTTCTTTGTTTTCGGGAAGAAAGCGCGAGATATCTTCCTTAAAACGAATATGATAGGCGGACAATGCGAGCAAAACGACGAGCAGCGACAAAAGCGTAAATAGCGCCCCTCTGCGCTGTGAGAAATAATCATACGCCGAAAGAAAAAACTTTGTCATGATTTTTCCTTTTTGGTAAATAAACGGCGGATAAACATAGACGGATAGCCGTAAACAACAGCCAACAGCGTGAGCAGCGTATTCAGCGCGCTGATACGGAAGAAATCTCTGCCCGGACGGAAATGCGTAACGCGTTCGGGAGGATAATAGACGCGCGTCGGAACAGGAATAATTTTAATGCCTTTCCATGCCGAACGCACAAGCATCTCAAGTTCCGCCTCGTAACGCGAAGATACGGAACGCAGGCCTTTCATCGCCGACAACGGATAAAGTCGGAAGCCATTCTGCGTATCGTCAAACCGGTATGCCGTTTGAACGGTAAACCAGAAATTTGAAAATTTATTTGCAAAACTGTTTTTTGCAGGCATATCGCCCTCAGTCGTTCGTTGCCCAAGAAGAAAGGCGCCGGGATACCTTTCCGCATAATCGACAAAGCGCTCTATCTCCGACGCAAAATGCTGCCCGTCGGAATCGATTGTCACAGCGCCTTTATAACCAAGTTCCTCTGCACGGTTAAAGCCGCTTTTCAAGGCATGTCCCTTTCCTTTGTTCGGCAAGTATGATACGACCTCGACTTTGCCGGCAAAATTCGTTAGAACTTCAACTGTATTATCGGTCGAACCATCGTTTACCACAATGATGGAGGACGTATATTGAAGAATATCGTTCAATATCCCGGGAAGAGTCTTCCCGTTATTATAAGTCGGCGCCACTACGCATAAACGTAACGCTTCCATCCGCAACTGCAAAATTTGCGGGCGCCCTTGTAATTGTATGTTTTGTGTAGTTCTCTCCGGTCGCACGACGTATTTAATCTTTTATATTTTTCAGGATAAGACTTGATTTTGAAAATATCGTATGATCGTTCTTCAGAATAGCCGATACGAGCACATGCTCATCCTCCTGTTCCGTATAAGTCAGGAGCGCTGATATCTCGGGCGATTCCAAAGGATTAATGACATGAAGGAATTTCATGTTTTTTACTGCCTCGGTAAAAAATATTTTACCGAAATAATCCGAAGAAAGCTCTTTTATAATCTGTACTATACAAGCTCCCGGCATAACCGGATTCCCGGCAAAATGCGCCTGAAAAATAGCATGTGAAGCATTCAGGACCAAACGATATATCCGGCCGTTTTCGATATCTGCGATCTCTTTTACCGTAAAAAAACTATCCTTAAGCATTTATTGTATCACTTTATCAGGGTCTATTTCAACCATTTTCCTTAATTCATATTGCAGATGATAGCGATTATTCATTAACAAAACAGAGCCGTCCGGTTCCGCCAACAGTTGCTTTTTTTTGTAGTTGACAACAAGATTCCCGTCCTGTTCAAAACGTTCAAGCCTCTTTTGGAAAGAAGCCTTTGGATTATCCACATTGAAAAAGAAATACAAATCGGCTGCAACCGTCTTTTTTACATACCATTTATCCATCATTGAAATAACATTGAGCAATTCGCATTTTTCGTCGGTAACGATAAAATCAAACGCTTTCGCTCCCATCTCATTGATCAGTGTTCCACGCCATTCATCACCGTTTTTCTTCAGAATACAAATACCCGTAATACGGCTATCGGGAGTTTTCAAAACTACCCGATAGCTGTTTTTCAAACTGTCGGAACGAACATCCGGCGTCCACACAATAGACGCCGTCGGTCTGGCCGCAGCCGTCCGTTTAATGGTCGGCGTCGCCGAAGAACAACCAATCATAAATACGAGCAGCGAGCAAAGCAATAAACCTTTCGCTATATGTAAAGGCAAGGACGTTTTCATAAAGACTGTTTTTCAATTCAATATTTTTAATTTCAGATCCTGGACATTCAATTTACCCCGAACTTATTTTGTGAATATATCATCGTTGATTGTTGCATTTACCTGAACATTTTTCAAGGTAATGGTTGTCTTATCGCCACTTTTTTCAACCAGTTCTACCGAACGGATACGGTTATCGGATTTTCCGACATACAATTGTACGGAAGAAAACATATCCTTTATTTCTTTTTTCCCGGGAGTAAGAATCACTTTATAATCATCGCTTCCCACCATGAATTGGGTATCAAAATCAGGCGAATTAACGAGGCCGCTTCCGCTGACGCCGCCAACCATCACTTTGCTTATCTCGCCGAACATTTTGCTTGAGCCGACCGGAATCTTGTTTGTTTTGCCGCCTGTCGTCATACGCGCGTTTTGCCCGTCCATTGAAAATACGTATTGATAGGGCTTTATGTATTCCCAACGTATTTTGTTTGTTTTTTTATAAAACACCCTGCCTTCGGACGTTACTTTATCGTCCATGAAAGACAACTCCTTTACCTGGATAAAATCGCCCTGCAGGGTATTCATATTACCCGCAGCCCGTGCAATCTTATCTACTATTTCCTTCTTTTGCGCTTCCGTCGCATTCTGATACTGTGCCGATAATGAGAACGAACACAAAAGCAAACCTATTAATAAAATCAGATTTTTTCTCATACTATGAATTTTTAATCAAAAAAAATATCCTATAAATTCGCAAATAATTTTTTAATATAACCGTATAGTTTTGGCAATCAAAACTATACGGCGTCAATTATTTTCACTTTGTATTACAAAAAAAAAGCAGTAAAAATATGACATGCACAAAAGTAGAAAAAATTTCACAAGCCATCACTCCTTTTGGAGGAATAAATTTTATCAATGAAGAATTTTCCCGTTGCGGGTTAGCGAAAATGATTGACAGTGAGTTAGTAATACATAGTAACTTTATAAACTCTAATGATGCAATATTGGCTCCGTTTTCCAATTACGACAATCTTCTCCATTATGTTGTTAAGGAAACACTTTTAAGACCGGGGTTATATTCGGAAGAGCCAACAGGGCCTAAAGGATGTGCAACCAGATATTCCCGGTGGAAATTCAAAGATGCAAGTACGGATTATCGAGCTGATCCATTGTGGCTGATGAGTATTCCGTATTTTGACAGAGCAATCGTAACTGCCAAAACACATCTTTTCCGCGAAATGCGCTCCTGCATCCACAAACCGGTCTTTTTCACCAGTGACTTCCGACTTCCGGTTTGGGCTGTGTTCTCCGGGTTACTGCAACTTGCGGATTTCGTCTGCCGTCAGGCCGGTCAGTTCAGTGACGTCTTCAAGCGACATCCCCTTTTTCAGACAGGCGGCAGCCACTTTCTCTATTCCTTTCTCCATCCCCTGTTTGATTCCTTTCTCAATTCCTTGTTCCATTCCCTGTTCGATTCCTTGTTCGATTCCTTTCCTGATTCCCTGTTCTATTCCTTTCCTGATTCCATGTTCCATCCCCTGTTCGATTCCTTTCCTGATTCCTTGTTCCATCCCCTGTTCGATTCCTTGCCTGATTCCTTTCCTGATTCCTTGTTCCATCCCCTGTTCAATTCCTTGCCTGATTCCTTGTTCCATCCCTGTCCGTTCCGCGTCGGACAGGACGCTACGTTCGGTAAGAATAGCGTCCCGATACTTGTCGTACGTAAACAGCTGTTTCTTCGTATAGGCGCCCGCTTCCAGGTACTTGACGGCTTCGCGCGTTTCGTCGTTTTCCAGCAGTTCCTGCGGGACTTCTTCCGTGCTCTCGTTTATCTCTGTCAGGAAACGCATCCACAGTTCGTGAAGCTTCTTCTCCGCACGGTTTTGAGGTACGAACTTCTTCAGTTCGATAAACACGAACTCCAGGCCGTTGATCTGCTTTTGGGTATCCTTGATATTGACGATTTTGTAGTGATGATAGTACTCGAACTTCATTTCGGGAGATTTTTCAAAGTTCTCGTTAACGAAGTTCAGCGCGTAAACAGGCTGCAGCAGTTCGTATTTTTCCGCCCTGTCCAATTGCCGTACGTAGGCTTTCGAGGCGTTGAGCAGTACGCGGCTCCTGAAACTTTCCGTCCAGTACATCTGCATCTCCACGATGAACTGCCTGCCGATGGCGTCCGTGCAGCGCACGTCCACGATCGAGTTGCGCAGTATTTCCAGTTCGGGAAGCAGTTCGCCCGTATCATACTCGATGCTGACCACACGCTGCGATTCGTCCAGAGGCAACATGCTGTTGATAAGGCTTATGCAGAGGTTTTTGTGCTCGCCGAAGACCCGCTTGAAGGTCAAATCGTTTTTCGGATCAAGATAGTATGCCATTGCTTTTCTTTTTTTGTTTCTGCGACAAAGTTAATAAACGGATATGAATCCTGCAATATCAGGCAGCGAAAAAGGGGCCACTCAGAGAGGACGTCGCTGAAATCCATTAACGACCGATTTGGGTTAAATAAAATCTGCAGACGGTAGTTTTTAGCGATATTGTTTCTTTACAAACTCGGCGATGCGTTTGTAGGCTAAGGAGATGTGTTGATTTACGGCGCTTTCACTGATGGATAAGAGAGAGGCGATCTGTTTGATTTTCAGTTTGTCGGATAAAACCAGGCGAAAAACTTCTTTACATTTGGGAGGCAGGGAGTCGACAGCTTTTTGTATGAGTATTTCATATTCCTCATCCAGCATAATACTTTCAGGATTATGGTAATCCGGAATAAGTTCGGTTTCGTATAGCGATAATCTTTCGTCGAGGGGCGTATAATTGCGGCGAATATAATGCAGCGCCTGATTTTTAACGGATGTATATAAATAAAGCTCTATATTCTTCACATGAGCGAGGGTTTTTCTTTTTTTCCAGATATTCGTAAAAACGTCTAAAACCGCTTCTTCGGCAAGTTCTCTTATCTGCAGGTAGTGAAAGGCCCGATGAAATAATTTGTGCGAATATGATTCGAATAACATACGCAGGGCATTTTCATCACCTTTTATGATATGATCCAACAAATGGTCAGGATGGATGTTTTTCATTTGATATGTCAGGCATGAAGATTTGTATCGCAGAAAACAATGAGCAAATATAAGCGCCTCAATTTGTAATTGCAAATGGTTTGCTGTAAAAATAAAAAAAATTACGCGACCTGTAGTTTTTTCTTTTGCCTGTCATCTATAAAAGCAGGAGTTGGACTTATTCATATTAAAAATGATATACTGTGGATGAAATAGAAAAAGATAATCTGATCAAACGAATACGTTTCAAATCGTTGGAATATGATATCACATCGAATTATAAGCGGTTACATGACCGTTTGTCAATGGAAAGTTTGCCGGATATCAGGGGTATATCCCGAACATGGAGATGGATTGCCTGCGCAGCTTCGATTGCCTTAATTATTGTTTCCTCCTTGTATGTTATGAATCTTCAGTCTGCCGGTGAAATGGTCTGGTATGAAACGACGGCTGTGCCGGATGCAAAAACAAAAATTGTTTTGCCTGATAGTAGCGCCGTATGGCTTAATGCGAATGCCTGTCTTCGATATCCGCGTTCATTTGACGAAGATATCAGGAAGGTCGATATTTCCGGAGACGCATTTTTTCAGGTACGGAAAGGCGACAAACCTTTTATTGTTGACTTGGGAAAGTTACATATAAAGGTGTTGGGGACGTCGTTTAATGTTGTTGCAAATCGAAAAGACCATGAAATCATTGTCACTTTGCTGGAAGGGAAAATAGCATTGTATGATAACGATAAGCCCGGGGAGCCGGAAACGATCCTTAATCCGAACAATCAAGCCGTTTATTCGATGGCAGATGGAGGAATTACGATATCGTCCATATACCCCGAAACTGTTACATCATGGGTAACGGGAATATTCCGCTTTAATAACCGTTCACTGACTCAAATAGCTACAGAACTGGAAAGGGCGTTTCATGTGAAAATACATATTGAAGGCGAAGATATGCGGCAGAAGACATTTAATGCGGTATTCGAGGATGAAGAAACTCTGGACGAAATACTTGCAATACTTCAGATATCGGCAAAATATAACATAGAAAGAAAACGAGGAGAAATTTATCTCAGATGATAGTTGTCAAACCTTTAAATATAATACCATATATGAATGATACATCCTGACATTGTATAAACGGAATTTGGGAATGCAAAGCATTCCCAAACAGAGGCGTTAACCGGTAGCTACAACTACCAATTATCCACAAATTAACACACAAATGTATGAATAATATATTGTTTATTGGACACAGAAAGAAAAAAAGTGTCCAAGAGGGAATGAATTATGCCGTTTCCGGTATTAAAAAAAAATTATTGCCGCTTATTTTTATCAGTATTTCCCTGTTTTCAATCGATCTTTTACATGCTCAATCTCTGTCCCTGAATGTGACGAACGGCACGTATGAACAGATATTCAATGAGATTGAAAAGAAAACCGGATACAAAATTGTTTATAATACGCAGGAAATTGATCAGAACAAATTAAATACCCTATCGATAGATAATAAAGATATTAACTTTACATTGAAAGAATTATTCCGTGATACGGGTATCACTTTCCTGATCACGAATAAGCATATCTCTTTATTTAAAAAAGAAATCAGAACGATTGTCGGCGTTGTTCTTGAAAATACCGGCGAACCTGTTATTGGTGCGAGCGTGGTTGTGAAAGGAACTACTAAGGGAACATCTACGGATGTGGACGGTAGATTTTCACTGGAAGTATCGGAAGGAGATGTATTACAGATAACGTATATCGGTTATATGCCTCAGGAAATTACGATAGGTTCTCAGAAGAGCTTGCGCATCGTTTTGTCTGAGGACCAGATGATACTGGAAGAAGTAGTCGTAATTGGTTACGGCTCGGTGAAGAAAAAGGATTTGACAGGAGCTGTCGCACAAGTAAAAACAGAACAATATTCGACCCAGCAAAGTACGAATATCCTGGACCTTTTGAATGGTACGGTCGCCGGCTTTAGTTCCAATATCGGAACATCTGCTTCCGGTTCCGGTTCGATGGAAATCAGGGGACCGGCGTCGCTGACCGCCAATAATAGTCCGTTGATTGTCCTTGATGGAGTGATATTTAACGGCTCGATGAATGATATTAATCCCCGTGATGTTGAAACAATCGATATATTGAAAGACGCCAGTTCCGCAGCCGTTTACGGTTCCAGATCGGCCGCAGGCGTCGTTATTATTAATACCAAACAGGGAAAAGGAGATAAAATGTCTATTCATTTTTCGACGCAGTTGGGTTTAGTCGATTACACAAAGAAGATAAGGCCTAATGGCGTGGAGGGATACATGCAACGGAAACAGGACTATCAGGAAAGAGCCAATCCCTCGAAGCCGAAAGGTTATTACCGGAATCCGAACAATCTGCCGGAAGGAATCAGCCTGGAAACATGGCAGAACTATGACGCATCCTACTCCTCCAACCCTGTAGAAACCTGGATGAATCGATTGTCTCTACGGGATATTGAACAGGAAAATTACCTGAACGGCTACTCTTACGACTGGTTTGATGCGGCAACAAGTCCGGGACTTCGCCAGAATTACGATGTGAATATTTCGGGCGGTATAGGGAAAACCAAATATTACTGGTCGTTAGGGTATACCGATAATGAAGGGTATCTGCTTGGAGATGAATATAAGACAATAAGAACCCGTATGAATGCGGATACGAAGGTCACGGACTTCCTGACCGTCGGGATAAATGCACAGTTTACGAATAAAGATTTAAGTAATGTACCGGTTAATATGAGTAATGTGATTGCCCAAAGTCCTTTGGCAGGTCCTTATGATGAAGACGGAAAAATGAAATGGTATCCGCATGATGATTCGGGCGTAGAGGCGAATCCTTTCCTGGGTCATGAATACAGGGATAAATATAATATGATCCAGAACCTGTTTGCTCATATTTATGCCGAAGTGAAATTACCATTCGGACTGAGTTACAAATTCTCTTATATCAATCGTTTTGACTGGGAAAAGAATTATTATTTCGATTCCACCATTTTGCCTGCAGGCGATAAAGTGGGAGGGTATGGCCAAAGGTATAACCGTTCCTTATATGAATGGCAGATCGACAATATTGTTTCCTGGAAAAAGACGTTCGATATTCATGACTTTTATGCCACATTCCTATATAATGCGGAAAAGAAACAGACATGGGAAGATACGTCTACAAATCAAGGATTTTTAATAAGCGAGGCGCTCGGTTTTCATCAATTAGGCGCCGGTAACTCGCCAACGATTACAAATCAGGATACCTATTCAACCGGAACTGCGGTTATGGGGCGTTTAAATTACGCTTTACTGAGTCGTTATCTGTTGACATTATCCATCCGGCGAGACGGATATTCGGCTTTCGGAATAAACGATCCGTATGCCGTATTTCCATCGGGAGCGCTGGCCTGGAATGTGTCGGAGGAGTCTTTTTTCAATATAAATCAGATCAATAACTTAAAGATCAGAGTGTCATACGGTCTGAATGGAAACAGAGATATCGGGATATACGAGGCTCTTTCAAAATTAGGTACGACAAAATATCTGAGTAGCGGCTCTTATGTTTCGGGAATATACAGTTCTACATTGGCGAATAGCAATTTGAAATGGGAAAAGACGAAAACCCTGAATTTAGGAATGGACCTCTCCCTTTTCAACGGCCGTCTTTCAGGAACGTTCGATTATTACAATATGACAACCGGCGATTTGCTGCTGACCCGCAGTCTGCCGACGATTATAGGCTATAGCAGCGTGATGTCCAATATGGGTGAACTTGAGAATAAGGGATTTGAGACGACTCTGAACAGCCGGAATATCGATAATGAAACAATCAGCTGGAATTCAACCTTTACATTGTCTCTTAACAGGAATAAAATCAAACATTTATATGGGGATGTGGAAAATATTCCGGATGAAAACGGTCGCATTGTCGGCACAAAAGAAGCTGATGACATAACGAATGGCTGGTTTATCGGCCAGGCTATCGACCGTATCTGGGATTATAAATTTCTTGGAATATATCAGCCTGGAGAAGAAGAACCGGCGGCCTCTTTCGGAAAGGCTCCGGGTGATACGAAGCTTCTGGATGTAGACGGAAACGGCGCTTCAACACAAGAAGATAAAGTATTTCAGGGGTATACGAAACCACGTATTCGGCTGGGACTGAGAAACGATATCATATTTCTCAAGAGTTTTCACCTCTCATTCTTTTTTCGTGCCGATCTGGGTCACCATGACAAGAATAATCTGTTGATGCATACCAGTTCGATAGAGGACCGCAAGAATTATTACGCACTCCCGTATTGGACGCCGGAAAATCCGACAAATAATACCACTCGTTTGAATACGGCTAATACGCCCTCTTTTACAATTTATGAATCGCGAAGTTTTTTACGCTTGCAGGATTTATCGTTATCATACAATTTGCCGAACAGAATCACGGAAAAATTTAAGGCAGGCAATTGCAGGGTTTATTTAAGTTCCCGAAATTTAGCGACTTTTACCAAATGGTCAGGTTGGGATCCGGAGTCGGGAAACACGCCGATGCCGAGAACTTTTACTTTTGGAATTGATGTATCATTATAAATACAAACAACTATGAGAAAAATTACAAGATATATGGCATGTATCTCCATTTGTATGCTGGCGTCATGCGGAGACGACTTTTTAAGGATAAAGCCGTTGTCAATTTACACGCCGGAATCGATCTATGTCGACGAGTCCGGTTTTGAAGGCGTACTGGTCACTTTGCGGAAGAATCTTCGGGTTGATTTTTACGGCGAAGCCGGAGGAATGGCGTCCGAATTAATATCATCGGACCTGGCTGTATCTGCCAATAAGGCACAGGATGCGATTCATAATTTTGATACGCAGGTTTTGCCGACAGGGACAGGAGGCAACTATGATTTTCATGAAATATGGACGCGGGGTTATAACCAGATCCGGAATGCGAATGTTATTTTATCCCGTATCGACAATGGAGATTTTACTTCGGAAGAGGCGAAAAATGCGATTATTGCCGAAGCTTATTTTCATCGTTCTTTCTGGTACTACAGATTAGTTCATTTATTTGGAGATATTCCATTTCTGAATATTGAACATACTGCGCCTAAAATTGATTTTTATACCCATTCACGGAGAACGATTCTTGCCAAAATTATTGAAGATATGAGCTTTGCCGTCGAATGGTTGCCGGAAGCGGCGGTTCCCGGCGCTGTTTCCCGGGGAGCCGGTTATCATTTATTTGCAAAAATCCTGCTGGCGGACGGACAGTTTGAAAGAGCCGTACAGGCGGCTTCGGCTGTGATTGAAGGAGGTTGGTATTCGCTGATGTCCATCCGTTTTGGAGTGGTCGCTTCGAATTCCAAATACAATGTTATCTGGGATTTGCACCGGAAAGAAAACAAGAGTATCTCTGAAAATAAGGAAGGTATCCTGGTCGTGCAGGAGCAATATGGTTTTCCGGAAGCTGAAATATCGGGCGGAACACAAAGTATGCGACGCTATGTGCCTGCGTGGTGGAACAATTATATAAAAGATCCGGACGGCGTCCGCGGTACAATAGATACCAATGGAAACGAATTCCTTGTTTTTGTCGGTCGGGGCGTCGGATATGTTCGTCCCTGTACCTATCACAATTACGATATATGGACGGATGATACGGATCTGCGTCACGATCCGGAAACGAACTGGTTTCCGACAGATAAATTCATCTATAACAATCCGGCGTCCGCCTATTACGGACAACCGGTAGATATCCGGTATACGAATGCAATGGATACAATCCACTGCTGGTATCCGTTTCCCTATTATAAAATATATGTTGAAGACGAAGAACGCCCACAGTCGCCTTATGGCGGTCATTCGGACTGGTATCTTTTCCGTCTGGCCGAAACTTATCTGTTGCGCGCGGAAGCGTATGTGTGGCTCAACCAGCCGGAGAAAGCCGTTGAAGACGTAAATAAAATACGTAGCCGTGCACATGCAGCTTTGGCGTCGCCGTCCGAGATGTCGATTGAGTATATATTGGATGAAAGGGCAAGAGAACTTTTTGCGGAAGAATTCCGTAAAACGGAGCTGACCCGTATCGCTTTCATTATGGCGGATAAAGGTCTGAACGGATATTCTGCGGATAATTTTTCCGGGAAAAACTTCTGGTATGACCGAATCATAGAGAAGAATGAATTTTACAGGGCAGGGAATATTATGTGGGGACCCAATATGTTTAAGCTGAGCCCGTTTCATGTTTTATGGCCGGTTCCCGCCACTGCTATCGATAGTAATTCGGGCGGAGTGATCAATCAGAATGAGGGTTATATCGGCGTTGAGAAAAATCAGGCTCCTTTGACGACGATTGACGATCAACAATAATTAAGTTATACTTTGCTCGGGATAAACTTGCGAGATAAAAAGCAGAAAGCAGAACGCAAATAAGAACCACATGGCGGTTTGTAACGCCATCTTCCGACGGCTTCCTGCTTTCCCGCCTTCTGCTTTCTGCTTTCTGCCGACATATCACAAAACCATGCCGCGTGAAGTATATTATTATAAAGGATTAAAGAATTATGTGAAACCGGTAATTTTTTCCGGTAATTTTTTGTATAGTTTTTTATTTCTGTATATTTTTAAAGACTGATAAACGAATGAAATACAATAGTACGACTATGAGAAAAAGCTATCCGGCATTGACATCTGCCTGTCTACTGTTATTGCCGTCATGCAGGGATAAACCAAATGCCGATGTACAGACAAAACCGAATGTGTTGTTTATCTGTGTGGATGATCTTCGTCGCGAATTGGGATGTTACGGTTCAGCCGTAAAAACGCCGAATATAGATAAGCTGGCGGCTGACGGAAGTCTTTTCTTTCATCATTATGTGCAGGTTCCAACCAGCGGAGCTTCGCGTGCCAGTATGCTGACGGGTATGTATCCGCGCGATTTGGCGGATATTTCCAATGAAGCCTGTCGCACCCGCCTCTCCGGAAAGCCGGAAGGAGAACGGCCTGAAACAATGTTTCACCACCTGAAACGAAACGGATACTATACGGTTGGCGTCGGAAAAATCAGCCATTACGTCGACGGTTTATTGTATGGTTATACGGACCCTGTCGGAACATCCTTCGAATTGCCGCATAGCTGGGATGAGATGCTTTTTGATGCGGGTAAATGGGAAACCGGATGGAACGCTTTTTTCGGCTATGCCGACGGGACAAATCGTCAGAGTCGTAACAAACAGGTAAAACCCTATGAGTGTGCGGACGTCGCCGACGAAGGTTATCCGGACGGGCTGACGGCAAACTTAGCCGTAAAAAAAATAAAGGAACTTGCCATCCGGTCGGCCGGAGGCGAGCCGTTTTGCCTGGCAGTCGGATTTTTCAAACCGCATCTGCCGTTCACTGCTCCAAAGAAATATTGGGATCTGTACAATGAAGATTCGATTCCTTTGTCGTCAATCCCTTTCATCCCTGAGAATTGTCATAAAATCACATTGCATGAAAGCGTGGAGTTCAACGGATACCTGTTGGGCGAAGAAAAAGCGTCTCTGGAAAAGCCGGCGTCGGACAGTTACGCCCGTAAACTTCGCCACGCTTATTTTGCCTGTATCAGTTACGTAGACGCCCAAATCGGAAAAGTACTGGATGCGCTGGAAGCGTCCGGACAGGCAGACCATACAATTGTTATTTTATGGGGCGATCATGGTTGGCATCTGGGCGATCATCTGGTTTGGGGAAAGCATACGCTGCATGATACGTCGCTCGGTAGCGCTTTTATTATTTCCGCTCCGGGAAAAAAGAAAAGCGTGAAAAATTATCGTATTGTCGGTTCTGTAGATATTTATCCTACCTTAATGGATTTATGCGATGTGGCGGCTCCGACCGGACTGGATGGAGAAAGCCTGGTTCCATTACTGGATTCGCCGGATGATAAAAACCGGAAAGATATCGCATATAGTTATTACAAAATCGGAATGAGCGTACGTACTCCCCGACACAGATTGTCGAAGTATTATACTGAAGATGGGAATGTAACGGAATTATACGAATATCAACAGAGCATCTGGGAGCATAAAAATATAGCCGGTGAAAAACCTGATCTGATAAAAACGCTAACCCCGTTATTGGAAAAGGGATATACTGTCCGGTACGAATAAGAGATTTTTCTATTAGTGAATCTGTTTTTCTTCGTTAGCCTGTTTTCTTCGGTATTAACAATTGTTTTTACCTAAGATTATTTTTTATGTTTTCCCGATGTAGAGATAAGCAACAGGATATCAAATTTTTACCGTTACAAGTTGGTAAATATCATCCATTTTATTAATTTTGTCTTGTCAATGGTTATAAATCGGATTAATTCAATTTATAGTCCCATGCAGAAGTAACGGTT